>CALQBW020000131.1 GCA_943328915.2 Singulisphaera sp. GP187
CGCGGTTTGATCCCCAACTCAAAACAGTCCCATCGAAACGCAACGCAACTGAATGTTGGACGCCTGCACTTATTTGAACAGCATTGTTTAAACCAGACGGTATGGTTATTTGGTTAGAATCATTGTTTCCCCAGGCCAACACTGTGCCGTTTCTACGCAGTGCCAATGTATGATTTGCGCCTGAAGCCAGACCTACAACACGTAATGTATCTGTGAGAGCACGACTGGTAGTTAGTTCAATCGGGACTGTGCTCTGCCCATATCGATTGTCACCCCAAGATTGCATTATTCCATCTGTTCGGAGGACACTCACGTGATGGTAGCCGGCGACTACTTGGAGCAATGGACCGCTTGCCCCAATGGGAATCGAAGGAACTACATATGAATCATTTCCCCACAGGCGTAAATACCCAGGAGTATTGAAATCTGTAGCGGATCGGATCGTGAGGTTTGCAACTGGTGTTGATGTTTGGGTTGCGGTGAGATTCAGGATTGGCAAAAGCGCGATACCGAATGCATGACTTGGATGCGTACTCATTTGGATGCTATTATTTGGAAGGGTATTAGGTATTGTATAGCCGCTATACGCTATAGCTTGGAAGTTACGACTGCGACGTACGAGGATGGCACCCCATTTTGCGAGGTTTATTTCCCGTAATCCGGTCATCAAAGGGATTCTAATACACGGGCACCCAGACGTTTGATTATCAAAATAAATTGAATTATCACTGACGGTCAGCCCAGTGACGGCACTTCCCCAGAGGGTTAATTCGCCATCACTACGCAATGCACCAAATAGATTTCCTGAAGCAAATATTTTGGTAACACTCCCTGCAACACGGGTAGGAATACTTGAATCTGCGCCCCAATGATAGACTGCGCCATCATTACCTAAAGCGAGTGAGCTATCGCCCCCGGCAGCAATTTGCACGATATATTTATTGACAAAATTTGGTTGAGTACTATTCCCATAGACAAATACTCTTCCGTCATTTCCTAACAAAACGGTATGATTATTCCCAGTTGCTATTTGGGTAATGTTATTTAATCTGCCTCCAACGGGCGCCGTGACAGCAATAGGGTCGCCCCACATGCTGACATTGTTTGTATTATTTAACGCCACGCTATGATTCTGGCCAACGCCAATTTGAATGATATTGTTCAGTTGAGGAATTGTAAGTTCGCCTTTATAATTTGTGCCCCAGCCAATAACTGTTTTATCTTTGGTGATTGCGATTGCATGATGTGCACCAATCGCAATTTGCGAAATATTTTCGTTGCCGTCACGCGGTATCAGATTGAGCTTGTAGGGGGCATTATCGCCCCACGAAAAAATCTGACCGGTTTCATCATTTGTCCGTTGGGTTAACGTCGGAATTGCGATGACGGGCGTTAATGTGTATGTACTTGTATTTGTAGGGGTGTCCGTTCGAGTTGGAGTGTGTGTTTTGGATGCAGTATATGTTTTGGTCACGGTATAAGTAGGTGTTTGACTGTTTGTTGCAGTTGAAGTGCTCGTCCGGGTAATGGTGCTGGTCCGCGAGGCAGTAAATGTTACGGTGTTGGTTGATGTACGTGTACTTGTGGGCACGAAACTGCGTTCTTTTACTATTACCACGCCCGGTACCCCGGCTGCACCGCTCGTATTCGTAATGCCGCCTGAGCCGCCGGCACCTTTATTTCTGTTTGAAATTGCACTCCATGTCGAACCGCCGCCGCCACCACCATTTCCATAAATTATCGGGATTCCCGTTATAGATGACATAAATCCATTCCCGCCAGCAATTCCAGTTGTAGTCATACTCCCATCGCCACCAGTTCCTCCACCAATATTTTGAACCGGTCCAATTGCATCCCAGCCATTACCGCCAGTATCTTTCTTTTGACAACCCATTATCATATTATCTGAACAATTTCTGCTTCTACGCCCACCGGATACGATTGCGCTTCTGGAACCAATTACGATTGATGAGTGTTCGCCAACAAGCCCGTTTCGTTGGCTCGGGCTTCCATAGTTGCCACCTTTTCCCACGTAGATAGATACCGCATCGCCTGGAGTGAGGGAAGTAAATTGTGTTATTGCGACTTGGCCGCCACCACCACCGCCACCTGCACCCCAGCTACCACCACCACCACCAGCGACGAGGAGCACATCCACGCCGGTAACGCTTACGGGGACAGCCCAGTCACATGATTCCACGGTCGCAAATGTGTACACTTTGTAAACACCAGATAGTGTGATGTCCGGTGTACATGCAGATTGTGGTTTGCTGATAAATCCGGCATATGGATTCCCGAAATATGATTGTTCATTCGCGGGCTTTGCATGCATGGTCAACGGTGCAGCGATTTTTGGATTACGAGTTTGGGCGCTTGCAACAGGCGTTGGGATAATTGCAGCAATCATACTATACAGTGTTGCAATTGTTATCAATATATGAAGTGTGTGCTTTCGCATCATTGGCTCCTTACGATTTGAATCAAGTTTCTGCGTCATCATTGCTACCTTGACACTATCGGAGCGAAAATTTTGTTGCTGTTGAGGTTGGTCGTGAAGTACCCTGTATAGCTACTTGTACCGACATTATTCGAAATCTTTATGCGATATCGATATTGTTTATTCGCTACTAAGTTGGTAAACACGTTGTTGAATGGGACGACATCGGTATTGGCAGGAAGCGTTGTTGTCTGGGTCTGCGAAGCATTCAGTTGGTTCGTAACAAAGTTCGCTGTACTCAACGAAATACTACTCGCATTTGCACAACAGGTACTGGTGTTTGTCATGGCACCCCACACAAACACTGTTCCATCTGCGGCGATGGCGGCACTGCTATTTGCATTTGCGGTAATGAAAATTGCGTTTGTAAGCGAAATAGGTACCGTTGTTTGATAGTACGAGTTATCGCCCCAGGCAATGACTACCCCGTCATTCCGTAATGCCATACCATGATTATCACCGGCAGCTATTTGACTGATGCCAGTCCGTGCTTCGCTGGGGATGGTTACCTGGTTTACGTTATTTTTCCCCCACCCGATGACGCGACCATCTGTTTTGAGAGCTAAACTAAATTTATTCCCTGCGGCTATTTGGTTAATACCAATGGTTGCACTTACGGGAATAGTCGTTTCGCCATTCGTATTGCTACCCCATCCGTATAATTGCCCTGTTTGGAGGATTGCCAAATTATGGGTAGTACCTGCGGCAATTGCGACTGCGCGCGCCGGAATTGTCACAGTCTCTTTCACGTTCCCAGCTTTGTAGTCTGTTATCACTCCGCTCTTCGAGAGGACCAACACATGTTGGTTACTACTATCACCGAGGGCTACTTGCAACACATTTGTTATGGGCGTTGTCACGCTAATAACATTTGAATTATTGAGCTGCCACATCGTTAAATTGTTGCTGATATCTACAGCCGCACCCAAGAAATCGTTTATTTCTAGTTGGCTTAACTCCGTATTTTGCACTGTGGTTGGGATTAACGCTTGGGATGCACTATCAGACGCTCCACTGTTGTTCCACATAAACAATGTTGTATCAGTAAGGGGTGATGTCATATTTGTCTGTAAATCTATCGTTGTAGCGACCGTCGCTGTGCTATTGCCGGTATTCACTTGGTAATTTAGTCTAAACGATCCGAGTTCGAATGGACTTGGTTTGCTGATATTTGCAATCGTCGGCATCGTTACTTGTTGGATGACTAATTGATACCCATTGCTCACTTGTATGTTCCCAGCAGCATCCGTTGCTACAAATTGAAGCGTATAGCCACCCGGTGGTAATGTTCTGTCGTCGATGGGTAGTTGCCATGTGTAATAGGTGAATGCGCGGTTGAGTAAATAATTCATGCGGGCAATTTCTTGTGATTGCGTGGTTTGCGTAGTAATCTTAATCGATTTAACAAGTCGAGTGCTATCGTATAATTTGGCGTAAAAATCTTTTACGGTTCCGCCTTCGCTGAGGGTACCTTGAAACATGACTGATTGTGAGTTGATCAAAATAGATTGTGCTAATTGAACGATTGTGAATCGTGGTGCAACGGTATCAATCGTTACATTTATGGTTTTGCTCGTGCTGGTATTTAAATTATTGTCGATACCCCAGAGTGACAAAGTACGCATTACATTATCTTGATCGACAATGTTTTTTAGTTTGTAGCGCCAAGGTGCATTTGTACTGACTTGGTTACTATAGTTTATAAAACTTAGCTTCCACTGTGTAATTGTGCTATGGGTGCTGTTTTCATTTTGGTCACAGGCAAGCAGTTGCCAAGTTCCTTTGATTGGTTCACCATTTAACGCGGATAATTGACCATCGGGTCTGATTAACATTGCGTCGGCATTTAAATTTGCAGTGCCACTTAATGTGGTGGTGGCTAGTGTTGCATTGTCAGCGAATCGGGTATACATATTCGTCATCGATGACCGCGTTGATTTCATCAACGGCACGATGGTACCTGACGGCGACATAAGGAATAAATTAAGCTCGTTGGCTGCCACAGAAGTGACTTTGACGTCTACACTGAGCGAAGAAATACGTTGGATAAGATCACTATTCGACATACTAATGGGTATCGAAGTGTAATTCGCAATTGAAGTCGACAGACATGGTTGTGCAATCACTTCGGTTGACAAACTATTGGTGCCGTCCAACACCGTTTGGGTTGTTGTTGGGTTCGTCGCCGTTGAAAAATCACAAATTGATTGTGATTCGTCGCATACTT
Organism: Singulisphaera sp. GP187; assembly: GCA_943328915.2. Lineage (GTDB taxonomy): Bacteria > Chloroflexota > Chloroflexia > Chloroflexales > Roseiflexaceae > UBA965. Next base: position 4,725 of record CALQBW020000131.1, read on the forward strand.
TCACTTTCGCCAAACTATTGGTGTCGGTGATGCGTCCGTTCATGGTAATCTCATTCCCACCGACAACGTCGCTGTTCATTAGGTTGATGGTAAGCGGATCGATGGCAAATGTAGGCGGGGTATTATCAATGATTGCGGTGTACCAGGCGCTCCAGTTATTTTGTTGTCTGTAAATATCACTGGCACGGACGCGATAGTTTACACGCGTGGTTTGATTCGATATATTAGGAACTAGACATGACCAGCGATTGCCAATTGCTGGTCCGCAATCTATAGGTGTGCGTGCACTGTTATTCTCTGTGTAATCTAAATACACATTTGAAATTGGCGATTGGTCAACGACAGTCCCCGTAAATGTGAAATTGCCGATGTCAGCGGTAGTTTGATTGTCAGGGAGCACTTGGCTGGGGGCCGTGGTATCGACCGACACTGCTGCGTTCAACCATTCAACGGTGCGAGATTTGTTAATATCAGTGGCTGTACCATCATCTGTTAAACGCACTTCTATTTTGGCAATGTTTGCACTGTTCAGAAGATTCAACATGGAAGATGAGGCTTTGTTCGGGTCAATTTTGGCCAAGAATGTAATCGTGGTAGTCGATTTGGCAGGAATCGGAAAAAATTTAATTAGATGATAATCACGTTTCCCAGTTTGGTTTACGGAATGATACGAATAATTGCCGCCTCCAATAATGCTCGCAATCGTTGAATTGCTTGCATTGAGCCACGATTTGGTGCTGTCGGTTAACCAGATGCCACCGAATGTTTGCACGATGCCATACATAGTGCGCGTCGGTTTATCGGTGGGATTATTGATACTCAATGTATATGTGACGATTGAGTTATTCCCCACCATGGGAGCTTCGGCTATGTTCAAGCTCGATGAAAGTGTATCTAATAATGCAGACCCCGTATTATTTACCGTATCGTACTGCGCGACAGCAGCACACCAGCTGTTTGTGGTGAGCATTGTACAAAGTGCTGCAGTTTCGTCAATGATTTGACTGATTGCATCAGGGTCAGTATTTGCAAAATTATCGGCAATGGCACGTGTCGATACCCCATTCGGATAGCTCGAAAGCGAAGCCACAACCCGCGTAGTATCGGGGTTGAGCGCAACAGTATTCGGACATGCATCGCTTTTGAGATTACCTAACCCATATCCATTTAGCATGGGGGTAATTGCAATCTGGTTATTGCCTTGTTCGTTACGAACCGGGTTGCTTGAAGGGAATGTGGCCCATGGAAGGAATCTGTCTTTGGTTGTCGCAAATGCAATTACGCCAACAGGTTGTCCGGCTACATAGCCAATTTGGGTAAATAATGCACGTATATCGGTCTGTTTGATCCCGAATTCATTGGCAAATCGATATGTCGGTGTCTCCCCTTTGTCGACCCAATTTGTCCCATTCCACCGCAGAATATTGGCATGTGTGCTATCGGATATATGGATCACATAATCGGCGCCTTCCACGGAAGAGCTGCGGATGCCTTTTTGGCTATTCAATAATCCATCTTGGAAGGTGTTGACATATTGTGACAAACTGGTAATAGAGCTTCCCGTACGCGCTGCCATATTTATTGGCAGCGTAATATACGATTCCCCTAATGCAAGGCTATCAGTGATGCTGTGCGAATAGCTAACAGGGCGATATGATTTAATCGTACCTCCGGCCTTCGTATCAAGATATATAAATAAATCACCATCGTTATCCCAGTCGGCTCCTTGCCAATTCAACCGAATTGATTTGCCATCCCACGTCATTGCGAGTTTTTGCATCCCAAGATTTGCCGAACGACGATCTTCACCGAGGGCAGCACAGCCATTGGTCACAAACCCACGGTACACCGGTCCAGTGGTACTTATCAGGGTGTAGTCTGGTGTTTTGGGAGAGTCGACATAAAATGTCGGGAGTGGCATGAGCCCCTCGTTGCCCAGATTATCTCGCGTCCGTAAATTCGTTTCGATTTTGCTAGCTTCCTGAATAACCAAGTTCGGGAAGCTCCCCTGTGGAAGCAAATAACTATTTGCAGGTACAGCGGATGTAAGCGTGGTCGCAGTATTCCCATTTACATTGCTGCTTGTGTATTCGAGTTGATTCAATGTAATTGGTGATAAATCTGTAACACTGCCCCACGCTACATTTACAGGAATGGTTTGGTTTAATACCTGTTCTTCTTTCAGTGGTACGGCAACTCCATTTATCGTTGCTTGTAACGTTGCAACTGATACCGGCGGCATGGTGTCAAATTGTATTTCCGCTTCTTTGTCTTTTA
>CALQBW020000132.1 GCA_943328915.2 Singulisphaera sp. GP187
TCGTTGCTATAGCCCGTCTCGAACGCTACGATCGTGCTGTTGAAGTCGCACAGGCGTTGTATGCTGGCGGTATCACCGCCATTGAGTTTACCTTGACTGGAAGCGGTGCATTTGATGCAATTCGCAAAGTCCGGCATGCAATGGGGAACAAAATGCTGATTGGGGTCGGGACTGCCTTGACTGTCGCCGACGCCGAAGGGGCGATTGCCGCTGGCTCGCAATTCATCGTTACGCCGGCTGTCCGGCCATTGGTAATTGCCGCAGGGGTCAAAGCCGGCATTCCCACCGCTTGTGGTGCCATGACGCCCAGCGAAGCCTTGACCGCCCACGAAGCAGGAGCTGCCTTTATCAAAATATTCCCGGCGCGTTCACTAGGCCCCGGCTATATTCGTGACATCCTCGCGCCCTTGCCGTTTTTGAAATTAATGCCCACCGGCGGAATTGGTGCTGATAATCTCAAACAATACCTCGACGCCGGTGCTATCGGGGTGGGAATTGGTGGCAGTCTGGTGCCCGCAAACGCTGTCAACGCCGGTGATTGGCAAGTCCTCACCGATGGTGCCAAACAATGTGTGGCCGCCTTAGGAGGGAAGTAACATGCCAGAAGTCATGACATTTGGAGAATGTATGGGTGTGCTCTACCCACCCGACCCCGTCACCATCGACGATGCAACGTTGCTTAAATGGGATATCGGCGGTGCCGAAGCCAATTGTGCCATTGCCTTGGCGCGCTTGGGTGTGTCAGTGCGATTTCATTCGCGCGTCGGCAATGACCCCTTCGGTCGCAAAATAACCGCCGTACTCGCTGGTGAAGGGGTAGATACCAGTGCCGTGCAGATAGACGCTACGCGCCCAACCGGAGTCTTTTTCCGCGAATGGTTGTCCGACGGTGCCCGGCGTGTCTTTTATTACCGGAGCGGTTCAGCTGCTGCCAACATGGGCCCAGAAGATTTGCGTGCCGAGCAATTTGTCGGCATCAAAGCCTTGCATTTGACGGGTATCACGCCGGCCTTGAGTGAGCGAGCTGCTGCTACGTGCACTCGGGCAATAGAGCTTGCCAAAGCCGCGGGGGTGATGGTAACCTTTGACCCCAACTTCCGGCCGCGCTTGTGGAGCGCCGAGGCTGCCCGCATTGCCATGACGCCACTTGCCGCCGCCAGCGATATTATTTTGATGGGGCACGAAGACGCGGCAGCGTTGTTTGGCGAAGGTGACGACGAGCATTATCTGACGTCAGCCCAGCAATTGGGTATCAAAACCATTGTGCTCAAGCGTGCCGAACGCGGGGCATTGGCCATCCATGACGGCGAGCGCTTCGAAGCGGCAGTGGTCAAAGCCGAGCGTGTGGTCGACCCGGTGGGGGCTGGCGACGGCTTTGACGGCGGCTTCATTGCGGCCCGCTTGCGCGGCAAATCAATCCCCGAAGCGTTGCACATCGGCGCCATCGTAGGCGCAGGCTCTGTGGCGCACTTGGGCGATTATGCCGGCTATCCGAGCATGGATTTATAACCTGCGCGGCATGTTGCGTACCTCGCGCACCTACGCTTTTCGTAATGCCGCACCCGCAAAGGTGATGCCGATGGCGGCGGCTTGGGCAAAAATAAAATCTAGTCCTTGGTGTAATTGGCTTTCGTTCAGATGTTCAATCATCAAGGTAGGGGCCGGGTTTAGTTTTTCAATCTCTGTGAGATAGGTCGCGTAGTCAAGCATGCCATCGCCGATAAACGTCTCGTTTATCTGGACGGTGGCATGTTTTGCAGGCATATTGAGGTCTTTGGCATGACAACTGACAATCCAAGGTCCGAGTATGCTAAAGCACTGTTTGATAAATTGGGCGTTGTAATAAAACCGTCGTGGGCTGGCAATGATATTGACGGGGTCAAGATGCACTGCAAACCCAGGACGGTCGACGGCCTCAATCAAGCGGGCATAGATTTCTGGGCTGTCGGGCAAGAGATACGACTCGGTTTCGATGACCAGTTTGGTGATGGTCGGTTGGACACGGTCGAGGATTGATTGGATGGTGCTGACCGTTTCACGAAAGCTCTTTTCGGACATATTGAGCGGATTGGCATCACCCCAGCCTCCCGTTTGCACTGAGCCACCATGCATGACACAGCAACGTGCCCCCATCTCGTCGGCGTATTCGAGCCTACGACAGATTTCATCAATGTTTTTTTGGCGTACCGCGGGATTGGTATCGAGGATGTTAATGCCGTACGCCCCATATTCCGCAAGCACGATATCGGCTTCGGCAAAGGCCTGTGTATAGGCGTGACGTTGCGATGCATCTTCGATATATCTGCAGTAAGCGGCCCCAAATCCCAGTTGTTGGTGCAACGCGACTTCTTCGGCGATCGTGGTGAATTTTTGAAAAATTGGTCCACCGAGTCTCATTGGGGCACTCCTTGCCATGGCAAAATCATCACCTTGCCACATTCCTGTGACGCACAGGTTGCGAATGCTTGTTGGATCTCGCTCATGGGAAAAACATGCGTGATGAGGTTTTCGGCAACTGGCGAATCACGAATGACCTGCATCAACTTGTGTGCCCCGTTTAAATTGTAATGCCATTGCCCCATTAAGCTAATCCCTTTGCGGATAAAGTCATTGCTGGCTTGGATGGCCAAATCGATGCCACATTCGCCGACCAGCGAGATTTTGCCACGACGGCGCACCATGTCAATACACAATCGTTGGGCAACAATATTGCCCGATGTCTCGAGGCAGGCATCGACGCCGCGCAAATTGGTATATGCCATGATTTTGGTGCGGATATCGGGATCGTGTGGTGACAACACCAGGTCTGCACCGAATTCTTGGGCTTTTTGTTGGCGGTAGGGGACCTGCTCGACAAGGATGGTGCGCGCCCCACGGAATTTGGCATTGATGACGCCACCCAGTCCTACTGCGCCGCCGCCGGTAATCAATACGGTGTCGGTAGCTGAGACCTGCATGTTTTCGAGCGCCCCAAATGTAGGTCCCAATCCACAACACGCGAGGGCGGCGCGGGTATAGGAGATGCCATCGGGGATTGGCACGAGTAGCCAATCTTGTTTGAGGAGGTATTGGACATGCGTATCGCCGCCATAGGCCACTCCCGTAAATTCAGCCGAGTCATGCATATGCTGACAATGGATGTATTCGCCCGCAATACAGAGTGCGCATTTGCCACACGAAGCACCGGCCATCACGACGACGCGGTCGCCCACTTTGACGTTGCCGGGTTGGGCGACCATCACCACTTCCCCGGCGGCTTCATGTCCGTAGTATTCGCTGCCGTTGAGCCAATTTTTGTACTCGGTACAGAGTGGGATGGCATGGACTTTGACCAATACCCAGTCTTGGATGGGTTGGGGGATGGGCACATCCAGTAGGGTAGTTTGCTTGACGCCGGTGATAGCGATGCGCTTCATGGTGTGGGGCATGTATACCTCTTTTGTGTGGGGGAATTTGCGGCGTGAATATATGGATTGTGCATTGTTGGATAATTTCGATTCTATCATGCCTTGGGATTATCGGTTGGTGGTGTCCAAATGCGGTGGGCATGTGTGTGGTTTTGTCATGATAGTACACAATTATTTTGGACGGGATGTTGTGATGAATTCATAAAAATGATAGACGGCAGCGCCATATCGCCTGTCCCCCATCCTGAGAAGTGAAGGAGGGTGTAACGAAATTGCCCTCGAGCGCAATGAAAAACTCATTTTGATTACGTCGAGCGATTGAATTTGGTGGTTTAGACGATTTTACGCTTATATGAATTAATTGCCACGTGGTTTTTCGAGGGTATCGAGGAGTTTGTTCCACAACTTCATCCGGTCAATATCGCCACCGCGGTCGGGGTGGTGGATACGCGCCATCGCACGCCGGATCGCGTTGATTTCGTCACTGGTCAAAATAGGTAAATTATCGGAACTAATCATGCCTTGTTGTTCGGCACGCATTCGCCACATGTTGCGTTCGCGTTCCACAATTGCTTGTTCGCGATTGATTTCGATGATGTTGTGTTTCATCTGCTCATAGGCGTGGTGGGTTTTGCGTTGTTGGTCTTGCTCATCGGCAAGGCGACGCATCAAGGCGCGGATGGTACGATGCGCCTCGTCTAATTCTCGTTGCAACAATTCGTGCGTATCAGAATTTGTCTGCTGCCAATGCTGCTGATTATTGTTGCTCACCGCCATTGCCCACGCCTCGTGTTCACAAATATTGTGCCTCTAGTATACGCTATTTCGCTATGCCAAACGGAATTTTTTGGCCGCACAGCGTTGGCTCCACACGGTACGTGCACATTGTTGCAAGCGCTATAGTGTACAATACCGGTGAATCATTGTTAACGAGGAGCAATTCATGCAGACCCGCCGGATGGGCCGTACAGGCCTAAATGTAACCCCGATTTGTTTTGGGGGCAATGTGTTGGGGTGGACAACAGACCGCGACCGTTCCTTTGCCGTGCTCGACACCTTTGTGGCGGGTGGTGGCAATTTTATTGATACCGCCGATGTCTATTCTTCATGGGTACCCGGCCATGTCGGTGGCGAATCCGAAACAATTCTCGGTGATTGGATGCAGGCTCGCGGCAATCGCCACAACCTGATAATCGCCACCAAAGTGGGTATGCGTATGGGTGCCGGCCCCAACGACGAAGGCCTGTCCCGCCTGCGGATTATTTCGGCCGTCGAAGCCTCGCTCCGCCGCCTCAAGACCGACTACATCGACTTGTACCAAGCCCATGTCGATGACAGCAACACCCCCCTCGACGAAACAATGCGGGCCTTTGATGATCTAGTCAACGCAGGCAAAGTGCGCTACCTCGGTGCTTCCAATTACAGCGCCTGGCGCTTGACCAAATCACTCTGGACCAGCGACAAACTCAATGTGGCCCGCTTTGATTGTTTGCAACCGCGCTACAATCTGGTGGCCCGGGCCGAATACGAACAAGAGCTCGAGCCGTTGTGTGTCAGCGAAGGCGTGGGCGTGATTACCTATTCGTCACTGGCCAGTGGCTTCTTTTCGGGCAAATATCGCGCAGGCCAACCCTTGCCCAATTCACCACGTGCCGGTGGCGTCGAAAAAACCTACATGACCGAACGGGGCTTCAAGATCCTAGCCGTGGTCGACCGCATCGCTAGTGAACTCAACACCACCCCCGGCCAAGTCGCATTGGCCTGGATAATGACGCGGCCAGGCATGACGGCGGCCATTGCCAGCGGTACTACGGTCGAGCAGGTCAAAGACCTGACCGCATCGGCTGAGTTGGTGTTGCCAGCCGAGGTGATTGCTGCATTGACCGAGGTCAGTAAATAGCCAAACGTGTCACCGCGTTTCCGTACCTCCGGCGCTCAGCAGGTAGTCTTTTGATTACAAAAAATATCCGAGGAGGTGGTGTATGCACCACCCCCTCGGTGTGTAGGTTTAAAGTTCAGCCGGTAATTACCCAACCAATTCGCTGTCTTAATTCCAAGGACTTTACCCGAAGTCCGCACATTGCACTTGGTATCAGTTTCCCCAATACCCACAAGCCGCATCAATTACCAGCCATGGCTCCAGCCATCATGCCGCGCACGAGGTAGCGCCGCGCCAAGACGAAAAACAAGAACGACGGCAAGAGATAAATAATCGACATGGCATTCATCATACGGTAGTCGATATTGGTATAGCCGATAATCGAGCGGAACAACCCGAGCGGTAGCAAAAACTTGTCGGGCGTTGACAACAAAATCAACGGCATAAAAAATGCCGACCAGGCCGAATTAAAAGCAAGCACCGAGGCAGCGCCCAAGCCAGGCAACGCCAACGGTACAATCACATACCACAAAATCTGGAAGCGCGTCGCACCATCAATAGCTGCTGATTCTTCGAGTTCTTTGGGGACTTCGTCAAAGAACCCCTTCATGACCCACAACAAAAAGGGAATCTGCCCGGCGGTCAGCCCGATCGTAACGCCCCACAATGAGTCAATCAAATGCAATTCGCGCATGATGATGAAGAAAGGCAAAATCGTGGCGGTGGCGGGGATGATTTGAATAAGCAAAAACGCATACATCAAGGCTTTTTTGAAGCGGAAATCGCTGCGTGACAACGTGTAGCCACCCAGCGCACTGAAAATTACCGCAAAACCCACGCCACCCACCGTTGTGAGTAAGCTGTTTTTCAGCAAAATCAAGGCTTGGCCGCGACCGAAAATTGCATCGTCGAATCCTTTGAGGGTCCACGATGCGGGGATGTACAAATAGAGCCCCGAAACGTTTTCGGGTTTGATACTAAAGGCACTCAAAATCGGCCAGACAAACGGGGCTAAACAAAAGAGGCAGAGCAATAACATAAAGCCATAAATGCCAATCAACGGAAGTTTTTGCAGGGCATTCAGCGGAGCGGCAAGCCGTTGCTGTTGAGGAGGTGTCGTTTGTTGCATAGCTCCCTCGCTACAGTGTAACGCGCAAAACGCGCACATACATCAGTCCGATAATCAAACTGATAAACAGCAAAATGACAGAAGCGGCACTACCCATGCCTAACTCATAAAACTTAAAGCTTTGGTCATAAATATAGATACCCACCAGTTGAGTACGGTTGCCCGGGCCACCACGGGTAAGTGTATAGACAAGGTCAAATACCCCCAAACACCCCAATGTATTGAGCAAAAGCCATAACATGATTACATATCTAATCAGGGGTAGTCGGATACGGGTGAGGGTCTGCCACGAACTTGCACCATCAATATGGGCTGCTTCGATGACTTCGCGGGGGATGTTTTCAAGGCCAGCCAGAAACAAGATCATCGCAAACCCAGAATTATTCCAAAAATTTACCAGCGTGACCGATACCATCGGCGCTTCACGCAGCCACATGACTGGTGCAAATCCAATTAACCCGATGATGCGATTGAGGGTGCCGTATTCACCCATGGCCAGCATCGATGACCAAATCAACGATTGGATGACGGCGGGGATAACCATCGGCAATACCACGGCGGCCAGCA
>CALQBW020000133.1 GCA_943328915.2 Singulisphaera sp. GP187
GGAGACCCCGGTGCAGTCGTGTTTGATGCAGTAGAAGCCGCCACCACAATTGATTGTGATGTCTTAATTATCGATACCGCTGGTCGCTTGCACGCCAAAGTGAACTTGATGCAAGAGTTGACCAAGCTCCGCAATATTATTCGCCGCAAAATCTCCAATGCCCCGCATGAAGTATTGTTAGTGATTGATGGTACGACGGGGCAAAATGGCGTGCTTCAAGCCAAAGCATTTGCCGCGGCATCTGATGTGACGGGCGTCGTGATAACCAAGTTGGATGGTACGGCCAAGGGTGGTATTGCCTTTGCTATTGCACGCGAAATCCAACGCCCGGTGCGGTATGTAGGGACGGGTGAACGCATGACTGATCTTGCGTTGTTTGACGCCACCACATTTGTAGATGCGTTATTTGCACGAGATGCATAGAGGAGCCTATATGTCAGTAATGATTGTCGCTTGCCCACAGTGCAAACAAAAACTCGCCATCCAAGCGTATGTGTCCGTGGGAAACATGTTGGTGTGTGCCGATTGTGAGACCAACCTCAAGATTGTTAGTATAAAGCCCATCAAGATTGTCAAAGTGACGCTCGATGAAACGTACAATCAGGATGCACGTCCTGAATCGTATGGTTAGACGTTTGAGTTGATTGCAAATAGTTACACCCAAAGTACTTAAGTGACGTAGCATTCAAGGTGTTGTGTGATGGGGCAAGACGTTTTACGATTATATGTTAAAAAATGCGCTTTGCACGGGATAAACGAACCATTGTAATCGATAATCCGATTATTCCTGCATTCATGACATGATGAAGGTTGGTCTTGTTCGAGGTGCGTAAACAAGTACCAGCAGCGATAAATTGGTCATTTCACTTGTGCAAACAGCTGAAATGTTTATTTGGGCATCGCAGTTTCCCGAAAAATCTTCGCTACGCAGCGTGTTAATTCTTGGTTAGTTGTATACTATTAATACGTATAAGAAGAGGTGAATGGTGACCGCAACGGTGAATGACATCATGCAGCGTGCCAAGCAACAGCAAGTTGAGTTTATCAGCTTGCAGTTTACGGATATTGCAGGCATGCTCAAAAACGTTACGATCCCAGTGGCTATGCTGGCTGATTGTCTGGATCATGGGGTGTGGTTTGATGGTTCGGCGCTTGAAGGGCCAGCGCGCGTCGCCGAAACAGATATGTACCTTGTGCCGGATATTGCCACGTTCGCCGTGATGCCGTGGGATGATGAAACCGGTGTCATTACGGCGCGGCTTATTTGTGACGTGCATTCTCCTGATGGGCGTCCATATACTGGTGACCCACGACGTGTGTTACGTCGTGCGGTTGCAGATGCACATGCAATGGGTTTTGTGTATCGCTTGAGTGCTGAAGTAGAATTTTTTCTCTTCAAAACGGATGTTGACAAACGTCCGGTCTTAATCCCCAATGACTCCGTCGGCTATTTTGATGCCACAAATGATTCGTTTACGCGATTTCGTCGCCATGTTGTAAAAGCATTAGGTGCGTTTAATATCAACGTAAATGCTACACATCATGAAGGCGCAGTTGGCCAACATGAAATCGATTTGCAAATCGAATCAGGATTGGCTGCGGCTGATGCGGTGATGACGTTACGACAGGTATTACGTTCGATGGCGTTACAACAAGGCTTATTTGCCTCGTTTATGCCCAAGCCTATGGTAGGGGTGAACGGAAGCGGTATGCATGTGCATCAAAGCCTTGCTGATGCGGTGACCGGAGCCAATTTATTTGTAGATCCAAATGACAATTATGGCCTTTCTCCTATCGCCAAACACTTTATGGCAGGGTTACTCACGCATGCTCCCGGAATGTTGGCGGTGCTTGCACCACTCGTCAATTCATATAAACGATTGGTGCCCGGGTACGAAGCCCCTGCGTATGTAAGTTGGGGACGGACAAATCGCGGGGCATTGGTGCGCGTTCCACGTGTTTTGCCCGAACGTCCACAAACCACACGGATTGAATTACGCAGTCCAGATCCAGCGTGTAACCCATACCTTGCGTACGCAGTAATGCTCAACGCAGGACTCGATGGAATCCGCCGGGAATTGCCGTTGCCCCCACCTGCCGAAGAAGATTTGGTCACTATGAATGCCCGATCAAGAATACATCCGTTGTTGCCAATGACCCTTGGTGAAGCAGTCGTCGAATTACAGCGTGACGAAGTGATTGCCGAAACACTTGGCCCATTGATTTATCAACGGTTTCTTGATTCTCGCCAAAGCGAATGGGAAGAATATCGTAAACATGTCAGTAACTGGGAAGTTGAACGGTACCTACCTATATATTAGTTTTTTCTCCGCAAAGTTTTGTTGTAATGGGATACACGTTACGTTATGACCCAACCATCATCCCCAACATTAATACCACCCCCTCCGCCAGTGCGGATTACGCCTGAACAAAGTGCCTGGGTTGTTTTGACTGCTTTTTTTGTGGCATCGGTCATTCTAATGGCATGGCTCGTTCAGTTGGCGTGGCACGGGTATGTTGGTGCAATGTCGAGTCAAGATGGAGCAATGTTGCGAGGGCATGTGCGCTCAGGAGTGTTGCTCCAAGAGCCACGGAGTCTCACTAGTCATACCATCGAACGCTTACCTGGCGCAGTCGATTTATGTCAAAACGAGAGTGATATTTGTGCGCCGCTTACGATTGGCGACCGCATCAAAACATTGCCTGCCGCCGGGTATGGTCCAGTCGCATCTTTGGTGCTTCCTGATACTACGCATATCCAATTGTGGTCCCAAGGGGCCGGAAGTGATATCGTTTATCACATATTCCAGGCATCCCGCTGGTCCCATCGTCGCCAAGTTGTTAATCTTATTCAAAACGCAGGCTATGCGCGCTATGATATTGCCAAATTTCAACCGTTTGCGAGTGTTGAATATAGCGTGACGTTGGCTAATCAGGTGACCGTTTGGATGACTCCGGGGGGAAGTTATAGTATTAATGTTGTTCCTGATGACGCGGCCCTACATAATCCGGTCCAATTCGAAATTGCCGTGCGGAGTGGGAATGCAACGGTACAACGTGGTACTGTGACCGAAGGGTTGACGACTGGTCAAATTGTAGAGGTAAGTGATACTAACCAAATCCGCAAAGTACGCACTGCAACCTGGCAACTTATTCGCGATCCGCAATGGAAAGCGGTGGTGAATGAATTGCGCGATGATGATCGCTATAACTGGCGCAAGTTTTATCGTGCTGATGCACCTAATTTGAGTAAGTTTGAACAAAATGGGAAACTCGAAGTATCACTTGGATGTCGTCCTGAACGTCCTGATTTTTGTTCTGCCGACGACCAGGTTCGAATTTTACGCTTGCGACGTGAAGGAAATCAAATCCGCCCTTTTGCAGTCGGCATTGACCAAACACTTGATGTCGATGTATCCGAATATACATCACTGCGGTTGACGGCATGGGTGCGTGTATTGACACAAACTGTGCCACTTGCGGGGATTGCTGGTTCCGAATGCCCTATCATGTTTAAATTAATATTTAAAACTATCAGCCCTGCGGACAAACAACAAGAACGTACCTTTTGTTTGTATGCCTTTAAATCAACGCAATCATTGGTGCAAGATTCAGGCGAGATCCGTTATCGCGCATTGCCACCATTCCAGTGGTATCGTCTTGATGTTGACTTACGGGAAGATGAATTTCTCCGGTATGCCCATTATCTGCAATCGATTCGGATTGAAGCGCGTGGGCATGATTATTTATCCGAAATAACCGATTTGAATTTGATCGGTCGCCAATAATGGGATTGATTGTACGAACTGGTATCGATATGGTCAAAATTGCCCGGATTGCTGATGTGGTTAATCGACATGGTGATCGTTTTTTAAAAAAAATATTGTCTGCAGATGAAATTTCGATTTGTTCAGGGCGGGTTCACGCAATTGCAGCCAGATGGGCTGCCAAAGAAGCTGTTGCAAAATTATTTGGAGTTGGTATTCGTGGTTTGGCGAGCGGGGCTGAAGCCTTGCCTTGGCAAGATATTGAAATTAGACGTCATCCCAATGGCAATCCCCATCTTGTACTTTATCGTTCTGCAGTAACTATTGCGTCGGCACAAGGATTATCATCATTTGACATAAGTTTAAGTCATGACGGTGATTATGCCATCGCATGTGCGATCGCTATTGGGATAGCGCCTGATGAATAAACGCCATTGTTTCAGTAAATGATTCTTCATGCGGCACATGACCAGTATGCGGTATAACTGCTAAGTGAGCGTTGGGCATATTCTGTACTAATGTCGTCCCCGTACTCACCGAAAATACCGAATCCCCATCGCCCCAAATCAAAAAAACAGGACACTTGATTGTTTTGTAATAATCATGCACGCGTTTTACCCCATCTTTGGATGCGGTAGATTGGCAGATTTGCCCGACAAGGTGCCCTTGCACGTGCACAGAACGTGCATATTCGTTTTGACGTGTAAGTACCCACCCTGGACGTTTCGAAACTGCTTTTAGTCCTGCTCCCGTGAGTGCCGGTAAAGTTGTCCAAAATGCTAAGGCATATCCGATGACTGGTATTGTCACGATTCTGGCAATTGTGGGACGCTCTTTTGGCAAAAATTCGGGTGCGAGTCCTATGATTCGATTAACCCGTTCGGGAGCCAAAATTGCAGTTTGAAATGCAATGCGGCCGCCGTACGAATGCCCGAGTAATGTAGCGTTATCGATGCCTAGTGCATCGAGTGCTTCGAGTACGTAACGAGCTTGGGATTCGGTGGTGTAATCGTGTTGACGTTGTGAGCGACTCGAAGCACCGGCACCAATTGCATCTATCCCGATTGTGCGGTAGCCAGCTGCCAGTAATGCAGGTTGGACACGATGCCATGTCGCTTGCCACCCACCGAAACCATGGAGCAAGACAATTACCGGCCCACTTCCGTGATCGTAAACGGCTACTTGGTTCCCATTAATTAGAATGTGTCTTCCTGCTGTACCCAGTAACTCTTCAGCGGTAGTTTTTTCACGCCGGCCGATAAAGATATACGGTGCACCACACAAGAAGATGAAAAGAATGATTCCCCACATGTCTATTCCTCCGTTGGACGTTGAGTCGCATGCAGTTGCGTTGCAATGAAGACACCTGCAATACAAAACAATGCCGCTATGATGTACGTCCCAGCGTAGCCTACTTGATTGACGAGAATGCCTCCAAAAATAGGCACCAACGCACCGACGCCGAGAATAGTATTTGCGAGTCCCATATAGATTGGGCGTTGTGGGCCAGGTACGACTTCAAGCAAATAGGTCATCCCTGCAATCCCAATGCCATCACTCGAGACTCCAGACATCAAATAGAGTAACAAAAGCCAGCATAGTACGATGGTACTTCCAAATGGGATGAGGAATGGAGCGACCAGCATCATCAGCGGTGGCGCGATAGACAAACTCCCGGTTAAGCGCAGGAGCCAATGCATGCCATGTTTGTCGCCAAGTCGCCCCCATAGTAAATTCGATATTGCAGCGGTGACCGCAGCAATGGCAATAAATAGTCCAGCTGTACTTTTTGGGAAGCCTAGTTGTTCGGTTACATAAATAATATAAAACGGTTCTGCTAAGCGACCAACCAGCAAACATAATCTTGCCCAAATAAATCGACGATAATTGGTGTGACCGCGGAGCATGGCTGGCGCAGCTTTGAGTGCATCTCGGAGCCGTAACGCGGGGACTGTTTGATTGGCAACAGGCTCTTTAACGGTTGCAAAAATTCCCATTGCAGTTGCATAACAGATGAAACTAAATACGCTAATCGCCGCAAAATTCATTGGGAATGGGATTGGGGAGGTGTCACTCAGCATCCACCGCACAAAAGTTCCTCCTGCGGCAAATGCGAGCAATCCACCGGATAATTGGCGCAATCCAAAAAATCGACCACGCTGATTGGGTTGGACTATTTTTGCCACAATATCCTGAAAACTCAAGGTAGTGACACCACCACCAACACAAAATAAAGCATAGCTGCCAAGGATTGCCATAAGTGCTATTTTTGGTTCTATCATCCCTGCGGTATAACAGGCCACAATCAGCCCAAATTGAGCAACAAGACGTAATACCGCAAATAAGCGATACGTTGGTAATTTGTAAGGGAATGCTTGGACATGCCCCCCGACAATAATTTGCGGTAAGAGATAGCCAGTGCTTTGAATAACGGGTAACAAACTAATTAGTGTCAGCGAACCGCCCAGTTGGCGTACGAGTAAGGTGAGTACCAATCCGGGATTGCTCGCCGCTTCACCTAGTGTAAAAATGGTGCCGTTTAGTACACCTTTGAGATAATTGCTGCGTTTAACCGCAACAGGAAGTTCGCCGTGTTCGTTCACGATTTGGTTGCGCTCCGTATGATATGGACGAGTGCTTGCGGGATACGGCCTTCGACAATGGCACCATCGCCATCGTATTCTTCACTGCTAATGACCCCCCGTTGCCGCCAAAGTTGCATCAAATCAATACGCCGATACGGAATATACGCACGTAGTTCGATCATTTCTTGTTTAAGCATTTGTTCAATGCGGGCTGCAAGTACGTCGATACCCCATCCTTTTTGGGCAGAAACTGCTACAAAATCATTCGGTAATCCTAGCGCTTCAGCCATTCCTGCAACTTCGTTTTGGTCGACTCCGGACAATTTATCAATTTTGTTTAATACAGTGAGGACGGGTGTATTCCCGACTTCAAGTTGTTTGAGCGTTTCGTTGACTGTTTGGGTTTGCTGTTCAGCATTGGTATGGGTAATATCAAGGACATGTAATATCAAATCTGCATCAGCAATTTCTTCGAGCGTTGCCCGGAATGCAACTATTAATTCAGTAGGGAGTTTTTGGATAAATCCCACGGTATCGGTAAGCAAATAGTGCGTGCCTCCCGGGGTCGTGACTTGACGCGTGGTGGGGTCAAGTGTAGCAAATAAGCGATCTTCGGCACGTACTGCA
>CALQBW020000134.1 GCA_943328915.2 Singulisphaera sp. GP187
ACCCAATCGGCGTCACCACTCTGGCCTTTGCGTGCGTCGTAACGGAACCACACATGGTCAAAGATGACTCCTCCTTTGATCTGACTCACCGGGTGTTGTGTTGCTAATTCTGGCATGTCGACGGGATGATCGATGAGGTTAAATGTCCGTTCTGCCGCCGCAAGTGCCGATTGGGCTGTGGTATAAAACTGTGACAACGCTTGGATGGGGCGAAAAAAGAAAGCAACGTAAGACAAAAATGCGACAACCACCCCAGGCGTTACTTGATTTTGGAGCACCAAATAGCCACCGTAGCCTGCCACAATTGCAATCCCAAGTGCTGCCAGAACATCCACTAATGGTCCAAAGGCGGCGGTGATGGCGGTAGCACTGATGTTAGCGTCACGGTTGGTAGCATTGCGTTGCGAAAAACGCTCGCGGTTGACGTCGGTACGGGTAAAGGCTTGGGCCACTTTCACGCCGGCGATTTCTTCTTGGATATCAGACGATACATCACCGATCGATTCACGTGTTTTGCGGAAGGCCCGGCGTGCTGATGTGGCAAATAATTGCGTCATGATAAACAGCACGGGGATGAGCAATAAGCTGGCAATCGAAAGGCGCCAATCGAGCAACACCATTGCGATGACGATCCCCACCAAGGTAAACAAATTGCCGATAATCATGACCAACCCTTGCCCGAGCAGCTGGGTGATGACATCGATGTCGTTGACAATCCGCGACATCAAGTCGCCGGCCGGGTTTTTGTCAAAAAACCGCAACGACAATTTTTGTAGATGGCCAAATAATTCGCTACGCATATGTGCAATGGTGCGTTGCCCGACTTGCCCCATGTATTGAAAAGTCAGTCGTGAGGAAATCGCTCCAACCACATAAAACACGAACAGTACTACCATGTACTGCCACAGCAAGGTGGTGTTTTTGGTGCCAATCGCTTCATCTACGGTTTTGCCGATCAATATGGGAGCGCCGGCTTGGGTGATGGCGCCAATGATAGACAAAAAGATTATCCCCACAAAATTACGCCAATAGGGAGTTAAATATGCGCCAAGTCGCTTGGCGGTGACACTTGTGTTGGCAGCTTTCCCTTCAGGAAGCTCTGCCATGCCTTGTATGCCTCGCCACATTAGATGACTCCTTCGCGGGTTAATTGATGGCCAAATTGTGAATCAATAATTTCGCCGTACACCGCATTGTCACGCAACAAATCATCGTGACTTCCTTGACCGATGATTTTGCCACCATCAAGTAACAAAATGACATTGGCATTGCGGACCGTGCTGATCCGCTGAGCTATGACAAAGGAAGTACGATTATGCATCAAGCTATCGAGTGCTTGTTGTATTTTGAATTCTGTTTCTGCGTCAACCGCCGATGTACTATCGTCGAGGATGAGAATCTTGGGATTGAGTAATAACGCGCGAGCAATCGCAATGCGTTGCCGTTGCCCACCCGATAACCCAACACCTTTTTCCCCGACGACGGTTACGTAGCCTTGGGGGAGCTCTTGGATGAATGCGTCTGCCTGTGCACGCTGCGCTGCTTCGAGAACATCCGCATCGCTGGCATCTGGTCGACCGTAGGCAATATTATCGCGGATAGTGCCGCTGAATAATGTTGTTTCTTGGAGCACGATACCGATTTGACTGCGTAAACTATCAATTTTCACCGTTCGCACGTCACGACCATCAATCACAATCGCACCGCTCGTTGTGTCATAAAACCGAGGGATGAGATTGATAAGCGAACTTTTGCCGCTGCCGGTTGTGCCAAGAATCGCTACCGTTGTCCCCGCTGCAATATCAAATGTCACGTCGTCTAGGACTTTGTTGGCTGAGCCAGCGTAACGCAACGTGACATTATCGAAGCGCACATGCCCTTGGACAGCTGGCATTGGGATTGCATTAGGACTATCTTCGACATCTTGTTTGGTATCGAGTAACTCAAAAATGCGTTCGTTGCTAACACTGGCTCGGGTGATTTGCGCCGAAATCATCCCTAACATAAAGAGCGGCTGAAAGAGGAGCGAAAGATATGTGGTAAAGGCGATTAACTCCCCAATAGTTATTTCGCCGCTCATGGTTTTGTACCCGCCGGCCCACAAAATTCCAAGTGTGCCTAAATTATTGATAAGAAAAATGATAGGAAATGAACTGGCCATCGCTTTCACCGATTTGAGATTCATCTCCAGCAGTGATTCGTTTTTGACAGCAAAACGCACTTCTTCGTGGGCTTCACGGCCGAAAGCTTTCACCAAACGTGCACCACTAATGTTTTCTTGGAGCACAACATTGAGTAAGCCCAATCGTTCTTGGATGACCGAAAACATCGGCCGCACGACTTGCATGAAATACCCCAACACCACTATTGAAGGAGGGATGAAGGCAATTGCGATCAAGGTTAATTGCCAATTCATCGAGAATAGGGCAAACAAACTCCCGATTAGGAGCAATAATGCACTGATGAATTGCAATAATGCCGATGCCACAAATGAGCGTACTTGTTCGACATCACTGGTCAGGCGCGTCATTAATTGCCCAGCTTGGGTACGGTCGTGATAGGCAAAACTCAATGTTTGGATTTTTTCAAACAACTTGTTGCGCAAATCATATGCGAATGATTGCGATACTTTTTCTGACCAGTAGCTCTGGGTGAACCCGAACAAACCACGGACAATGGCTAATCCCACGAGTAATAGCGTGCCTGACAAAATCGGTGCCCACGACCGCGCCGAAATTCCATCGTCGAGTACCGAGCGCAGAATCATTGGGCTAACGAGATTGGCGCCTGTGCTCAAAATAAGACTGAGCCATGCTCCTGCAAAAAGAAGCCAATGTGGTTTGAGTAAACTGAGCATGCGGCGAAATAGCAGCATGGTGACTCCTTTAACGGTCGAACAAACGTAATTTCCCTTAATTACATTGTAATGAAATTATGCTCCGTGTGCCTCAATCGTTTGGATGATTTTTGCTAGCACTATGGTTCAGGAGCAGATCATTACTCCCACCGATATAGCGTTCCCACAATGACAGTTTGTGTGTACGAAATGTGCGGTTATACCAGCGGTCATGTTCGTATTGGGATGCAAATATTGGCGCATAACATCGCGTGCTAAAAATTCGCATAAATTCGTTGCGTAAAATTGTCCGATTGCCAGGGTAATCTTCTTCCATTCCATCACCGTCACGGTCGACATTATTCGCCTCAATCGTGAATTTCCCCAGCGCTGGCCATTCACTATCAATAATATAAAATTCACGTTGCGCATGACCGTTTTTGTCAAGAAAATAATCACTATATCCAACCAAAACAACCGCATGTTGTCCAAAAATACGGTGCGAACCGACTTGCAACGCAGTGTATATATCAATTATTACCGGAATCCCTAGATCCATTAATTGACATAACACATATTCGCAGTGCGTAAATCGCAAATTTCCAAAATGACTGCCAAAGCCACGTCTTTGTAGTTGCCATACTTTGAGTGCGGGGAATGTCCCACCAAAATTAGGTTGAAACAGTAGCCCAGCTTCTTTTATCAGCTCTGCCGGTCTGTGAAAAAATACCGATTCACGGCAATTCAGCGCATTTGCAATCGCAGTGAAACTACAGGCATTACGAATTTGCCCAACCACTGGCCAATTGCTTGTCGGTCCAGGAAATACACTGTGGACATAATTAGGGAATTGTGGCGTCATAGTCACCGCTTTGACAACTGTTCGTTTATTGAATTATACTGCCGATGCAGTGAAAACTGTGACAAGTACATAACTGATAAAGTGACCCGCTAGCCCGGATGCTAGGGCGTTAAGGTGGAAGACGGTGAAAGTCCGTCGCTGTGCCGCAACTGTATGTATCGCTAGACGATATGAGCCAGGAAACCTGCTTTATCACGTACGTGGATTTGACCTTCTCGCGCGAGGGAGGTGCCATGAAGAACAACCCGTCTACGGACGCCGGTTGGTCGCATTGCCCTTGCATTTCTGCAAGGGTGATTTTATTTACTTGAAAGGGAGTTCCATGAAGTCAATGTTGCGTATCGTCTTGTTAAGTGTGGGTCTACTGATTAGTTCCTGTGCGACGGCTCCGGCGCAAGCGCCGACCGCCACGCCCGCTCCCGTAGCAACCACCGCCCCAACTGTCGCCCCCACCGTCGTACCGACGGCCGCTGCGCCCGCTTCAGTGACTGATAGTGCCGGCCGGGTCGTTCCTATCCCCGCCAATGTCACCAAAATCATCTCGTTGGCCCCCAGTACCACAGAAATTATTTTCGCTCTCGGGAAGGGGAGTCAACTCGTTGCCATCGACATGTATAGTGATTACCCCCCTGAAGTCAGCAAAATTGCCAAAATATCGAATCCCGATATGACCTACAACTACGAGCAAATCGCAGTATTGGCACCAGATATGGTTTTTGCTGCAGGAATCACCAATCCTGATGTAATTACTGCTATTGAAAAACTAAAAATCCCGGTGGTTGTTATTGGCTCTGTCAACACCACCGTGGAAAGTATCAAGTCGGACATCCAGGTAGTAGGCACCTTACTTGGTGCTTCACCTGAAGCATTAGCGCTGAACGACAAACTTCAATCCGATTGGGATGGATTAGTGGCGAAAGTAGCTAATGTATCTGCGAAACCCCGAGTTTTTTGGGAACTTGATGCAACTGACCCAAGTAAACCATATACCATTGGTGCGGGCAGTTTTGTCAATGATCTTTTGATCGCAGCCGGTGGAGTCAATGTGTTTGGTGACGTAAAAAACCCGTACCCTCAAGTGAGTGTTGAGCAAGTAGTTGCCGCAAGCCCCGACATTATTATTTTGGCTGATTCGTTGTATGGTGTTTCACCAGACATGGTAGCCAAACGCGCAGGTTGGAGCGATATTCCCGCTGTTAAATCTCAAGCAGTCATGCCAATTGACGACAATCTGGTCAGCCGACCTGGCCCGCGTTTCGTTGAAGGTTTGAAAAGTGTGATTGCAATTCTGCATCCCGAGGTCAAGTAACTGATGCCGCAGGATGTGTCAAGAATAAATAGATTGCGCAATTGGAATGGTTCTGCCTATCTCGTTGCCTTGACACTCTGCGTTTGTTGCATGCTCGTCGCTATTATGGTAGGCAGTGTTGCTATCCCAATTTATACGGTAATCGTGGTTTTGTGGCATTGGATTCGCGATATTCCGGAAATCACGATTCCCAATAACCTCGTGACCATCATTGTGACCATTCGACTTCCGCGCGTCGTCATGGTCACCTGTGCAGGTGCCGCATTGGGTGGGGCTGGTGCTGCCTACCAAGGTTTATTCCGTAATCCTTTGGCTGATCCGTACGTCATTGGGGTTGCTTCTGGGGCTGGTTTGGGTGCGATTAGTGCGGTCGCACTCGGTGGTGTTTTTGCGTTTGCGTGGTATTTGATGCCATTAGGCGCATTCATTGGTGCATTGGTTATTGTAGGATTGGTTTATTTATTGGTTCGTGGGAATGCCCAATATACCAATCATGATTTAATTCTGGCTGGTGTTGCACTTGCCGCACTTGCTAATGCGTTAACCACCTACATCATGTTGCATATCGGCCGACAGCTTTCGCAATTACTTGGATTTGTGCTCGGCAGCGCTACGATCGTTGGGTGGGATGCGGTGGGGGTGATGGTGGTGAGTGTGGCTATCGGGATGACCATGTTGTTGATTGCAGCGCGTGATTTAAATGTGCTGTTGTTCCCCGAAGAACAAGCACTATTCCTCGGCATCAATGTCCCCCGTATCCGTGCGTTCGTTGTCATCGGTGCAACGCTCATGACGGCCACGGCAGTTGCGTTCCATGGGTTAATCGGTTTTGTGGGAATTATTGTGCCGCATTCGGTACGCTTGTTTGTGGGGGGCGATCATCGCCATTTGATCCCGTTGTCAGCCTGTTATGGTGCGATATTTTTGTTGCTGGCTGATATGCTGGCCCGTACCATTCAATCCCCCCAAGAAATCCCGGTGGGCATCGTTACCGCTTGTTGCGGCGCACCGTTTTTCCTTTGGCAATTACGCACCACCAAAAGAGCAACATAACAATGGTAGTAAACATAAAAAACATTACGTGTGGCTACCAACAGCACATTGCTCTTGCCGATGTGTCACTCACTGCCGATGCAGGTGAAGTCATCGTCTGCATTGGGCCAAATGGGGCTGGCAAAAGCACCTTAATACGGGCGATTGCCGGCACAATCCCGCTCCGCCAAGGGCATATTATGCTCGACGGTGTTGAAGTAGCTTCAATGTCTGCGGCGCTCCGGGCCCAACACATCGCTGTGGTACCGCAAACGGTGATTATGCCGGTGGGATTTACGGTGCGTGAGGTAGTGGCGATGGCTCGTTACGCCTTTCACCCGTGGTATCAGCGACATACTGGACGCGATGACCAAATTATTGGCTATGCGATGACGCAAGCGGGCGTGGATCACTTTGCCGATACACCAGCCAATCAATTGTCGGGGGGCGAACAACAACGGGTGGCTTTTGCGCGTGCCATCGCCCAGCAGCCCAAGGTATTGTTGCTCGACGAAACCACCGCCCACCTCGATCTCCACCATCAACATGCAATCATTCGTTGCCTCAAAGAACTCGCACAGTGTGGTGTGCTCGTAATTGCCGCCATGCACGACATCAACCTCGCCGCCTCATTTGCCACCCGCATCTGTGTGCTTCAGCAGGGTCATTTACTGGCAGATGGAGTGCCTGCGTCCGTCCTCAAACAAGCGTTCCTCGAGCAGGTTTATCAAACTCCACTCAAAGTGATTCCCCAAGCAGACAACCGAA
>CALQBW020000135.1 GCA_943328915.2 Singulisphaera sp. GP187
GTCCGTATTTACCACACCGACGAGCCGCACTTTTGCAAGATCTAGGCCTTTGGCAATCATTTGCGTACCGACAATGATTGCTGCATCTAATTTGTTTGCGCGGCTGAGTAGCTGGGCGTGATCACTGGCGCTATCTGCCGTGTCACGATCCCATTGAATTATAGGAATGGTTGGCCAATGGGTAGCAATTACTTCGCAAACTCGTTGCGTGCCGCTACCAATATCTAAAAAATCGTTGTGGAAACAGTTTTGGCAATTTACTTCAAGATAGCGTTGTAGTCCACAGGTATGGCACACGCCAATTTGTTGGCCTGCACGCATATGGACTACCAGAGGCGCGCTACAACGTACGCACTGTGACACTTGACCACAGTTGCGGCAGAGTCGAGATCCACTCGTGCCACGTCGATTCAACAAAAGCAATACTTGGTGGTTTTGCTGGGTAAATACCGTAATTTGTTTGGCAAGTGTCGTACTGATTAGACCATAGCGATCGATATTTTTTTCAATGCGCATGTCCACAATCCGAATTGGAGGGAGCGGAATCACGTCACGAGTTGTATCGATTCGTTCGGGGAGGGTGATTTTTGTGATACGTTGCTGATTTGCTGCATAAAGTAGCTCAATTGAAGGAGTTGCACTCCCGAGCACAATTGGCACACTGTTGAGTTTCGCATACATCACGGCACAATCTCGTGCATGATAAAACGGCGAAAATTCGTTCTTATATGACCCATCATGTTCTTCGTCAACAATTAGCAAACCGATTTCATGGATTGGTGCAAATAAGGCAGACCGAGGGCCGATGATGACATCGACTTGGTGAGATTGAATTGCGTGCCATCGTTCGAGGCGCTGTTTGGGGGTCAATTGCCCATGCACAATCGCGACCCGACCTGGAAATTGCATGGTAAAGCGTTGACCTAATTGGGTTGTCAATGCAATTTCCGGAATTAAAACAATTGTTTGTTTGCCAACGGCGATGGCGTTGCGAATCAACGCGAAATACACTTCTGTTTTGCCGCTCCCTGTTACCCCGTCGAGCAGGAATGTATGGTGGTGTGCTGTTGTTATCTGTGCTGTGACGGCGTCTACAGCGTTTTGTTGGGCTTCTGTGAGAATTGTTGGCAACGGAAGTGCAGGGGTAGGGTGTGGAGGCACAATCACATGTTCAATTTTGACCCAACCACGATCTATTAATCGTGCAAGTTGGGTTTGGGTTGCAAATTGAGTTAGAGCGAGTTGTAAATCAACTGATTCTTGTAATTGGTGTATATATTCACGCTGTTTGGGTGCGCGTTTCAGCGATTGTAATTCTTCTTTGGTTGGGAGATGGATGAGGTGGGCAATTGGAATTGTGTTGCGTTGCGTTTTTGCTGTAGCAACTGAATATTGTGAAGTTACATACCCGCGCGCATGTAACCACGACAGTGTTTTGTTGATGTGTGATGGGGTTCCGGTATGGTGTTTAGATATTTTTTCGAGATCAATTGTGGAATGTTGACGTAATACAAAAAGCATTTCGCGTTCGTCATTGGGTAATTCGTGGAGGGCTACGTGTATGCCTTCTTCGGTGATGCACCAGATTTTTGTTGGTTTGCCAATGGATCCTGAGGGGATGAATAAGGGCAGAATTGCGGCAATTGGTGTAGCATAATGGCGCGACATCCATTGCGCCAAATCAACTTGTTGCGGGGTTAGGGAAATTTCAGCCCAAGAATCTATCGCCTTCAAAGAATGGTTGCTGGCATTGCGTGGAGTGGAAATTACAACTCCTACTACGATTTGTTTGCCTAATGGGACGTACACGACTTGTCCGCGCTGGGGGACGAGATTGGTATCTTGAATTGTATATGTGAGTGCGTCGGCCATCCCGTATTGTTGTGCGTTGCGGATAAGTTGTACATCGACAATCAAGCTCGTCATATCATTAGTTTACCAGAACCAAATGTAACACCGATTAACCATAAAATGTACTCGATTATTTTTTTGCAATATGGGGTGAGCTTTGGTATAATCTCCTTTGGGATTATCAACTTCTGCTCCACCATCATTTACACAGCGCAGGTATTTGCACTGAGTGGGGCAACACCAGAGGAGGCACAATGCGCGACCGTAAGCGTGAGTACGAATTATTGTTCATCGTCTCGCCCATGCGTTCATCGGAAGAAGAAATTTCTATCACGATTGAACGCGTTTCCCAGCAAATCACCGGTGTGGGTGGTGTGCTCAACAATGTCCTGCAGACATCACCATGGGGGCGTCGTAAGTTCGCCTACCCAATGCGTGAGTATGCCGAAGGCGAAGCAAGCCGTCGGGTATTCACCGAAGGGTATTACGTGTTGATTAGTTGTACGTTGCCAACAGTACAAATTCGTGAGTTGGAGCGTCTGTTCAAGCTGAACGAGTCTGTGTTGCGCTACTTGTTGACGCAAGTAGAACCTCGCCCCGTTGTCGCCGCCGCAGAAGCCCCAGCATCAGAAGCGTAATTACGCACCACACATAGAGGTGAAACATGACGGAAGATACGCGTAAATCAAACAGTCAGCGTCGCAAGTTTGGCGGGCGACGGAAGGTTTGTATTTTTTGTGTAGATCAAATCGGCACAGTTGATTTCAAAGATTTGAAGCGCTTACAGCGATTTGTTTCAGAGCGTGGTAAGATTTTGCCGCGTCGTCGGAGCGGGACGTGTGCAAAGCATCAGCGATCATTGACTGTTGCCATCAAACGTGCACGCCAAATGGCGTTGTTGCCATTTGTAGGCACCAACACTCGCAATTAGAATTCTGTTGTGAATGCGGTGCGTCGAACGGCGCACCGCATTCATGTTATCTGCGTATGTTATTTCCATTCAAGAGAGGTTCGGTATGACACAATCGAAAAATGACGCACGTGAACAAGCGCGTCGTGTGGCGGCTCACCGCCATATCACAAAAAGCGAACGTGAGAATAAACGGCGTCGATTGGTCATATTGACGACCGCCATCGCGGTTGTTGTTGCGTTGGTCGCCGTGGTCAGCGGTGTATTGTATGACAAAGTAATCGTTCCCGCCAAAATAGTTGCGACCGTTGGGAGTGTCAACTTAACACGTGCAATGTATGTGCACGAAAAAAGGTTGTCGCTTGCGGCAAATATGGCGCAAAATCTGCTTTTGGCATCGTTTGGTGGAGAGTTCGCAGAACGATTCCAACAACAAAACCCGTATCTCGAATCACAAATAGCTGGGTCTACGTATAGTGAAGAACCCGATGGTCAAGTGGTTGCTGAATGGGTACAAAACGAATCACTACGCCAAGCTGCCAAGGCTGATTTCCAATTGGCAGAGTCCGAAGGTCAAGCAGACCAAGCATTGGTTGCTGATTACGGAATGGTGTTTGGGGCAACCGCTACACCCGAAGAGGTTCCTGCTACCATAGCACCGACGCTGGCTCCCGGCGGGGCTACGGCTACGGCCATCCCTGAGCCGACAAGCGTACTTCCCAATCCCACCCCAGATGAAACGAAGGCGAAGGATGTCGCTTCCAAAATTGTCGATACAATTTTCACAAATTACACGACGGCAATGCAGCCCACGGGTTTAAAGCCCGTCTTGACTCGTGATGACTTCCTGCAAGCATTGCATCGCCAATATGTGCGACAAGCACTAATGGAAAGCGTCAAAGAGAATCTTTTACCAACCAGTAAATTTACGGCTTCAACCGAACCGACCGGAATCGATACAAGCCAGATTTTTGTACGGGTAGACGTACCACAAAATGCGAGTGCATCAGACAAAGATGCGCTTTATGCTGCAAAAAAGAGTCGAGCTGACACAATTATTGCGAAACTTAAAACAGGCACAGATTTCGCTACGTTGGCGCTAACTGAATCAGACGATTTTACCAGCCGCAAAAATGGTGGCAAAATGGACGCGTTTGATCTTGCAGGTAAATCTGTTGCAGGCAGTCAATTTGATGCTACATATGTGGCAGCAGCAATTGCATTGAAGGATAATGAAGTAGTTGCCTCACCTATTCGCACCGAATTTGGTTGGCATATCATTAAATTGAATGGCAAGACTGTTCCGCCCATTGAAGAACAACTCCGTAAAGAGCGGACCAATGCCTTCGAAACGTGGTTTAATGCATTAGAGACAAAGTACAACGTGTCGTATGCAACGGCTCCGACGGCGACGATTGTTCCTGCCCCCACCGGTGAACCGGTACCGTTGCCCACCGCCCCATTAGCCGGCTATCCGACATCAACTGCCACTCCGGTGGTGATTGTTAATGCCACCGAGACTGCTACCGCCAAACCCTAAAATTTTATTATGCTGGCGATGGGCCGAAGCTTGTCGCCAGCATAATAATATGTGACTGAGAGGTCAATATGCGTCGCTGGAAGCCATACCCTTCGCCTGGTCGCTGGTTGGCGCTTGTGCTTGCGGTGGTTTTTACCGGTGGATGTATTGCTTTTGCGATCCTTGCGCAACGACATTTTAGTGGTATTTCTACTGAATGGACAATTAATTTAGAGTTTTATTTACAATTTTTGGCAATGCTTGTGATGATTGTTTGTGCAGGCTCGGCATGGATGCGTTTTATCCAAGCACAAACGTTGTGGTATGGTCTTGACCGAAATGCAGTATTTATTTCTTCATTGGGGAATCGTGAGTTAGTGCCACTCGACCAAATCCGCCGCCTAGATTTTGGTATCCAAGTAGGCAAGTTACCGCGTGCGATGCTCCAAGGGATTGGTTGTTATTGGGGCGAAAGTGTCGATGCCGAACAAACCCAAGTGTTTGTCCGCAGTACATTATCAATGAGCCGTTGTTTATTTATTTTGACTGCTCGCGGAACATATGCAATTTCACCAAGTGAAATGGAAATGTTTGTTCAAGATCTCGAACAACGTAGTAATTTAGGTGCAACAAAGCGATTGGTCCCCGAAACTGAATACGGCCCGTGGTTTAATACCCCATTTTGGAGTGATAGTAGTAGTACGCTGTTGCTCGGTTTAGCCATTGTAATCAATGTATTGTCCGTTGGATTACTCGCTTGGTATTATCCAACCCTACAAGAAACTATACATATGCATTTTGATGCAATTGGTGATGTGAGCCAATTGCGACCTCGTTATCAGGCGCTATTTTTGCCTCTAGCAGCGTTAGGTGTTACTGCAGTCAATTTGCTTGTTGCAATGTTGTGTTTTCGATTCGAAAAACTAGTGGCGCGCTTGTTGCAAGGCGCATCTGTGGTTGTCCAAATATTATTTGCTGTGGCTGTTTTAATGATTGTCCGGTCGTAGATATCGGTTCGAATTGAAAAGACAAACGGGGTGTGAAATCCATCTCGTTTATCTTTTCTCTATTTCACTTGGAGTTCCTTTGAAGCGAGTGTTTTAAAATCAAACCAAATATGCATGATTGGTTATGGTAACCGCATCATCGAATGCCGTAATTGTTTTTTGATTTTCTTATACAAGAGCATGATTTGGCAAAATAGTTAATTGAAAATATTACCCTAAATTTGGTAATTTTGGGATACCAGCAAATAAATTCTTTCGGCACACCAAGTGGATAGCTGTTGGTATAATGTTTGGGTCACATTGAAATCAAATTACGTTGCCGTGTTTAAGAAATGGTGAATAATGCTCCCAAATATACTCCATCAATTAAATCGTCTCGTAAGCAATTTGACATTGGTCGTGACATTTTCGTTATGGGCTTATCTAACCATTCGATCGTGGGGCAGTGCGGTTGCGCGTGCATTGATGATTATGTTATTCGGGGTTTTTACCGCAGTTGCCGCCGATGTGCTTATCCAAGTGGCGCATGATACTACTATCTTAGAAATTTTGTTACGGTGGTCGTGGCTAGGGATAATGTTAGTACCCACCAGCATGTTCCATATGGTGATGGCATTGGCAATTCAACTGCAAATTATTAAGCCACGAATGTGGATTGTATGGGTGAATTATGCAATTGGAATCGTGTGTGTTTTGTTTGTGGTAATGACAGATTTGATAGTGTCATTGCCGATACGCATTGGCAGTGTTCCCGCCTTAACGCCGCAACCACTGTTCGGGGTGTTAGCGGTTTTTGCGTTTGGCATTGTCACAATGGCATGGATATTGTTGTGGCGAGTGCGGGCGAAGGTGTTGACCCCGAGTTTACGGCGCCGTATGACATATATGGTGGCGAGTTGGTATGGACCGTTGGCTTTGAGCTTCCCTATATTATCATTGCTACCCAAAGCCTATTTGTTACCCGAATCAATCAGTTTGAGTCTTGGGATTGTAACTGCACCTGTTGCAGCAATATTTATGATGGTAACAGCCTATAGCGCCACATTTGTTGGTTCACCGCAACCTGACCGCATTGTCAAGCATGATTTTTTGCGTTGGTGGTTATATGGCCCGTTTATTGGTGTCAGTATTATTCTGTTTTTGCAAATTGTCCCAGTGTTTGCCACAATCTCCCATCTACCCGCAGAAATTTGGGCTGTTTACGGCATCATGATGATGACGGTGATAATGCCAATATTAGTGAATCGTATTCGCCCATACCTCGACAATTTGATTTATGCGAATGATCACGATGATATCGATTACCTTCGCGCATTACCACGGACCACGTTCACCCAAACTGATTTACGTCGGCTACTCGAAAATTCGTTGACCGTGATGTGTGGTGCTTCTCAGAGTGATTCTGCGTTTGTCGCTGCCCCTGACGATTTCGGTGTGTATGCAGTCAAAATGATCGTTGGCGGGCGTCGCCGAATTCGATTACTTTTTGATGAAGTACCACTTGATGCAC
>CALQBW020000136.1 GCA_943328915.2 Singulisphaera sp. GP187
CAGGGGGCGATCGCATCACCCGCGTGGTCGAAGGCCCCGTCAGTGGCACCCACGCATTGTCTCACGGCTACCACCCCCATACCGGCGTCGGTCTGCCACGCTTTGCCCAATCAACTTTGGCAGGCACCTACCCGATTGCCGAATTTGCAGTGGCCGATCCTGCTGTCCCTGCCACCATCAGCCTCGAAGCCTTTACCCCCTTTGTGCCGTTGCACCCAGACGATTCGGGCATCCCAGGGGCGATTTTTAATTACACTATCACCAATACCGGTACGGTGCCGTTAACCGCCTCGTTGGTTTTTTCACTGTATGACGCCTGTGACGGCGTGCAGTTGGATAAATTCGGTAATCTCATCGGCAAGGGTGGCAGTCATATTTCTACGCATCACGATGGTGCTTGGCAAGGCATCCACATGCGCAATAATCATGCGCAGCCAAATGCCGTCGATTATGCCGAACTGGCCCTCGCCACTAGCCACCCCCACGTCACCAGCCGCACCGCCTGGTTGCGGGGCGGCTGGTGGGACTACGTCCAAGATTTCTGGGATGATTTGCATGCCGACGGCGCCATCACCGACCCCGCCTATGGCACGCCGAGTGCCGTCGGCGCCAACGATACCGGCTCACTGGCCGCCCACGTCACCATTGCCCCAGGTGCGAGTGAGGTGATTACGTTTGTGTTGGCGTGGTATGTCCCCAATCGCCTCAAGACGTGGGACCGGGCCGAGGCCCCCATTACCCAAAACCACTACGCCAACCATTACGATTCTGCGCTGGCGGTGGTGCGTGATTTATTTGCCCGCCAGACGACACTGACTAGCACCACCCGCCAATTCCGTAATGTGCTCGCGCAGATGACTCTGCCCGAGCCGATGCGCGACGCATTGGCGGCTACGATTGTACCCATGCGCTCAACCACCTGTTTTTGGTTTGCCGATGGCACATTCTATGGCTGGGAAGGCTGCTTCGATGACGCCGGCTGTTGCGCCGGCAGTTGTACCCACGTCTGGAGTTATGCCTACGCCATGGCCTATCTCTTCCCGCAGCTCGAACGAGTGATGCGCCAGATTGAATTCACCGTCGAAACCGAAGCCGATGGCTACATGCTCTTTCGCACCTTCCAAAACTTTGGCGAAGAGTTCAAATGGGGCTGGGGCGATCAACGTCCCGAAGCCTGTATCGACGGCCAGATGGGCAGTGTCCTGCGCGCTTGGCGCGAATGGCAACTGAGCGGCGATGTGAACTGGCTGACCGCAATTTACCCCGGTGTCAAGCGGGCCGTCGATTATGCCGACGCCCACTGGGATACCGACGGCGATGGCGTGCCCGATGGCCGCCAACACAACACCTACGACATCGAGTTCTATGGCGCCAATCCCTTAAGTACGCTTTATTACCTTGCCGGCATGAAGGCCGGAGTAGCGTTGGCGCAGGTGATGGGTGACGATGTCAGTGTGGCTCGGTGGGGGGCGATTTGTGCCCGTGGTCAACAACAATTCATCGCCGATTGTTGGAACGGCGACTATTTCATCCAAAAAATGCCCGATGTCGATGCCTATCGCTACCAACACGGCCTGGGCTTGTTGACCGATCAATTGCTCGGTCAGTTGCACGCTACCTTGCTCGATTTGGGCGATTTGGTGCCACTCGCAATGGTGCAACGTACCTTGGCGGCCATTGTGACCCACAACTTCCGCACCGACTTCCATTCCCACAGCAACACCCAACGCACCTACGTGCTCGAAGACGAAGCGGGGTTGGTGTTGTGCAGTTGGCCCCAAGGAGCACGCCCGCGCTTCCCGTTCGTCTATTCCGAAGAAGTCTGGACCGGCATCGAATACCACGTGGCCGCCCATTTGGCAGTCAGTGGCAATCTGACCGATGCCACCCGTTTGGTGGCGGCTGTGCGTGATCGTCACGACGGCCATAAACGCAACCCTTGGAATGAAGTGGAGTGTGGCCATCACTACGCCCGTAGCATGTCGGCTTGGATGTTGTTGCCAGCCTGTAGTGGGTATACCTGCAATATTGCGGCGGGTTGGATGCGCTTTGCTCCCCAAGCGGAATTAACCGCGAGTGGTTACTTCATGACGCCGTGGTTCAATCAACGCGGTTGGGGTACCTACACACAGACGCGCCTACCTGATGGCTCGTGGCAACGCCACGTGACCGTGCTGGGTGGCGAGATTGACGGTTTGCGTATCGAATACCCCGCCTAATTACTCCTCGCTTGGCAACCGGTAGCGCGTTGGCAAGCGGTATGTATCGGCGAGGTTCGTGAGGGTCGACCTTGTGCTGGCATCGAGCGTGATACTCGTTGCCGGCACATTGCGGCGTTGCCCAGGGATGCGCGGGTTACCGCGACTCGCCACAATCCGATCGATAAAGGCTTGACCATGCTGGTGGAGATGCGCCAGCCCCCCTAGGGCGGCAGGGTCAATCCCAATCAACAGCACGCTGGTTGGCACCGGTTGATGGGGTGGATTAAGGAACGACGGCAGTTGGTCGTCGCTCACACCACCGAGTAGGCTCCCCGTGAGCAGCGCAATCGCCAGCCCCAGCCCATACCCCAGTGTGCCAGCCGGCAATAGTGCCCCGGCCAAGGCGGCCTGCGGGTCGATGGTCGGTTGGCCGTGGGCGTCAAGTGCCCAATGGTTGGGGATGGCCTGGTTGCGTTCGGCTGCTGCACTGATTTTGCCGCGAGCGACGGCAGTGGTTGCCCCATCAAACACCAGTAATGGCTGTTTTGCTCCCGGGATGCCAATCGCCAGTGGGTTGCTGCCAATCATGGCGCTAGTTCCCCCCCATGGCGCCATTGCCGCCGGGGTATTAACAAAAATGATGCCCACAAGTTGGGCGGCAACAATGGTTTGGATGCTCAGATTTAATGACCCCAAATGTTCGTTGCGCATAATGCCCACACTGGCGATGCCGTAACGTCGCGTCGTGCGAATCAAGCGTTGCACGGCGTAATGTGCTGCAATATGCCCCATGCCATGGTCAGCATCGAGCAACGCAGTGGCGCCCCGTTGACGCACCCAGTCCAGTTTTGGTCGGGCGGTGATAGCGCCAGCCTCAAGCCTGGTCAAGTAATTAGGGAGGCGGCGAACGCCATGACTCGGGATGCCACAAGCGTCGGCATCGACAATGCCCTTCGCCGCGAGCAAGGCATGTTGCGGGGTAAGGTGTGCGCGCCGTAACAAGGCCGCAACGAATTGTTCAAGGTGTGCAATGTGCATTCGTTGGTATTTCTTTTTTTTGGGGAAAAACGTAATGTGCAGACGTGAATTGGTGAGCGGTACAGTGGTTCGCTGGCACTGGTCTTAAATAAAACAACGGGCACCACATGGAATGTGGTGCCCGTTGTTGCATGAACCAACGAATTTAGTTCAGGGTTACGCCGGTGGTGATTGAACCATCTGACAAGCCCTTGAGGATTTCTTCCATCTTGGTCTTGACTTCGGCGGGGATAGCACCGTCGGCTTTGTTGAACGAAGCCAATCCAATGCCACCGTTGGCGGCGTTGTACACGGCTACGCCATTGGTGAACTTACCGTCGACGACGTCCTTGATCGTCAAGAAGACGGCTTGGTCGACACGCTTCATGGCGCTTGAGATAATCTTGTCGGCACCAGGTGCACCACCGTTTTGGAAGGTGGTCACATATTCGTCTTGGTCGACGCCAATCACGTATGCGCCAGCTTCAGCGGCGGCTTGGATGCCACCTGAACCGGTTTGACCACCGGCACCGAAGATTACGTCGGCACCTTCTGACATGAAGCTTTTGGCAGCTTCGGCGCCACGGGCGCGGTCGACGAATGAGTCAATGTAGACAGTCTTGACGGCTACATCGGCTTTGATCGACTTTGCACCGGCTTCGTAGCCCTTGAGGAACTTCTGAACCGGTGGGATTTCCATGCCACCGACGGCGGCAATCGTGCCACTCTTGGTCATCGAAGCGGCCAAGGCACCAGCCATGTAACCGGCTTCGTCTTCAGCAAATACCAAACCACGCACGTTGGCAATGGCTGGGTCATAAGCGAAGTCCACAATAGCGAACTTGGTGTCAGGGTACTTGCCTGAAGCTTCTTTGATGGCATCTCCCATCATGAAACCAACGGCAACCACGATTTCACACTTTTGTTCGACCAATGATTGGATGTTCTTGCCGTAATCGGCTTGGGCGACGGTTTCGATGTACTTAACTCCAATGCCGAGATCTTTCTCAGCCTTGAGCAAACCGGTGTAGGCATACTGGTTGAAGGTACCGTCGTTGATTTTGCCCACATCAGTGACCAAACCAGCCTTACAAGGAAGGGCGGTCTTGGCGCCACAAGCTGGCAACATGATGGCCGCAAGGACCATGATGACCAGAGTAGCAAGGGTTGTCTTTCGCATTGCATCCTCCATTGCGTTCGCACGCAAAAAAATCTGTACATACGAAACAAACTACATTACGTTTGTTTTAATATGTTACTCATATTATACGGCGTTGTGCGGTTGTGCGCAATAAAGAATTGTTAATACCCTTTATAATGCAGTCAGTGAATACGCAACCAAACAGGCTGGACTTTGTATGACGATTACTGATCCGCTCGCAGCACCTTTAGACATCCAAACAGTTGTGGCAGACCTCTGCACCGTCAACCAACTGCAACAACAACCGACGATGGTTGTGGCGGTAGTTACGCCGTTACAAGCCACCGCAACCATTTTCCCCATACTGCAAATCCGCGCCCAAATGCAACAATATAGTGTCTGGATGCGCCAAAGTGATTTGCAGGGCCGCATTGAACTGGTATTTTTGCCCGGTGTCCCTCCCAAAAATCCACCCCGTTGGATCCTTGCACTCAGCTTGTTGGTATTGACTATTTTGTCGTGTTTGGCGGCGGGGACAATGTATCGTGGCATCGATGTGCTTGCCCAGCCGTTGCGTATATACGAAGGCTGGCGTTTTGCTGCGACGATTTTGGGAATTTTGGCGACCCACGAGCTGGGGCATTATGTGGTGGCCCGAAGGTGGGGTGCACCGGTCAGCTTGCCATACTTCATTCCCCTACCGCCCCCATTAAGTTTTACTGGGACGCTCGGCGCTGTAATCGTACAACGCGAACCCATGCGCGATCGCCGCGTGTTGTTTGATGTGGGATTAGCAGGCCCGATTGCCGGATTATGTCTCGCGATTCCGTTGTTGTTTGTAGGGCTCAGTCAATCGACCGTTGGCCCGATGCCCACGAGTGGCTTTGTCCAAGAAGGCAATTCGGCGTTATATCTAATGGTTAAACTCATCATGTTCGGCAAAATTTTGCCAAGTGCTGGCCTCGACGTGCAATTGAACGATGTAGCGTTTGCCGCCTGGATTGGCTTGCTGGTCACCATGTTTAATCTGTTGCCAATCGGCCAGCTCGACGGGGGCCACGTGGCCTATGCGGTGTTGGGGCGCTATGCGATTTATGTGGCCTATGGCACGATTGCGTTTTGTGTGCTGTTAGGAATTTTTGTAGATAGTACGTGGTTGGTGTGGGGAGCTATTGCAACATTTGCCAACCCGCGCCACCCTGCCCCGTACGACGATACGACCCAAATTGGGGTGTGGCGCATATTAATGGCTTGTGTTGCACTGATGGTATTGTTTTTGCTATTAACGCCAGCTCCACTCCACATAGTACCGTAGGGTAGTTAGCGCGTCACGTAGAGTGGATTACTAAACACCCAAGGCAAGGTTTTTTTGGTTGCCTCTACGCGGTATACACCACTTTCGTTGATGGTGGTGAGTAAGGTGCGATTACTTTGCAGTTTGACTTGCCCATTCTGGATGAGTCGGATGGTGGCATTGACGCCAAGGTCGATTTTGAGGGTAATCGGACCCTGACGGAGTGACGCAATATCGCCAGCGAACCAACGTTCCGCCCCGCGGAATCCATAAAACTCAAAATTCGGACAGTCTCCTTCGAGTCGATTGACCATGTAGCTACGACCTTGCGCCAAAGCACCGTACACCATGCGCATTGCATTAGTGAAATTATTTGACAACTTTTCCGGAAGCCATAAATAGGTTGTTAATGTGCCAAATGACCACTTGTATGGGAAGACTTGTAGTCTCCCAACCGGTGATGGTCGTAAGAATGCATGCACATCGACTCCCCAAACTCCAAACGTTCGCTTCCCGGCAACGTTCAGTGCATCCCACCACTCAATGGTTGCTTTGGATGGTCCGCTCAAGCCGCGTTTGGGAAACGCATACAACAGTTCCTTGTTGCTCGGGGTAATATGCTCGCCCCAATCACTCATGAAATTCCATAATTCAATCCCCATACTGCGTCCAGAGCTCTGAGTAGGGCTATTGATGTTCCAGTCATCCCACCGGTAAATCCCTTTGAAGTCATTGTATTTTTGCTCGTCAGGATGCGCAATAATCCCGAAACCACCGGAATCGTAGGTTTGGTCGATGAATTGTTGGGGATGGATGTTGCTCGGAATAACGTGCTCCAGATTGAGCGCCAAAAAATGATTATGGAATGGCGTGATTTCTTGATCGACGAGGGTGAGCACACGGTCATACCACCCTTGTTCGCTCCGTCCTTCGAGGGTATCGTGATCGGTAATGATTATCCACTCGAGCCCCGCTTGTTGGGCAGCGCCTGCGATGTCGGGGATATTGCCACTACCGTCAGAATAATGCGTGTGGATGTGCAGTGCACCAGGACTAATATGCATAATAACTCACTACCAAATAAACGGAAAAAATTTACGGGTATGC
>CALQBW020000137.1 GCA_943328915.2 Singulisphaera sp. GP187
AAGATCCAGATAGCCTTTTGCTCGAATTCTAAATCTCGATTTCAAAAGCCAACATATAAACCCCGAGGCATCAAAGAGATACCTCGGGGTTCAACGTCGTACTAATTTACATGCGTTCGTTGAGAGCGGCCACGCCAGGCAACACGCGCCCTTCGAGGAGCTCGAGGGATGCACCACCACCCGTAGAAATATGGCTGACTTTATCGGCGAGGCCCATTTGTTCGATTGCTGCTACCGAATCGCCCCCACCAATCACTGTTTTTGCACTACTATCTGCCAACGCTTGGGCAACTGCACGTGTACCACTTGCAAAGGCTGGCATTTCGAAGACGCCCATTGGTCCATTCCAAATGATGGTCTTGGCTTGGGCGATTTCGGCAGCATAACGGGCTTGTGTCGCTGGTCCGATGTCGAGGATCCGCCAACCAGGCGTAACCGCATCGATGCCCACGACTTTGGTGGCGGCATCTGGCGCAAATTTGTCAGCAACGATGGCATCAGTAGGCAACAACAATTTGGTGCCCCGGTCGGCAGCCAAATCAATCATACGTTTGGCTAAATCGAGACTACTTGCTTCGACGAGTGAATCTCCCATCGCATACCCTTGGGATAACAAAAAGGTATTCGCCATCCCGCCACCAATCAGCAACGCATCAACTTTACTGAGCAAATTTTCGATGACACCGATTTTGTCACTGATTTTGGCACCACCAATAATGGTAATAAATGGGCGTTGTGGTGCTTCGAGTGTGCCCGCTAATGCGGCGAGCTCGCGCTCCATCAACAACCCTGCCACTGCTGGCATAAAGTGGGCAACGCCTTCGGTCGAGGCGTGGGCGCGGTGGGCAGCACCGAAGGCATCGTTCACATAGACATCACCCAATTTGGCATATTCTTTGGCGAGTGAAACTTCGTTGGCTTCTTCACGAGCGTCGAAACGAGTATTTTCGAGCATTAGTATTTGACCAGGACGCAACGCCTTTGCCGCGGCCAATGCATCTGCCCCTGCAACAGCATCGGTGGTAATCACCGTCACGCCCATTAATTTCGCCAAATGCACTGCCACTGGCCGCATGCGGAGATCTTCGACAACATGGTTTTTTGGGCGACCCAAATGCGACATTAATACCACAGAAGCACCATGATCAACCAAATAGCGGATGGTGGGAATGGCAGAACGGACACGAGTGTCGTCCCCAACTATACCGTTTTCAATCGGCACATTGAAGTCTACCCGAACCAATGCGCGCTTCCCTTGCCATGACACATCACGAATCGTTTGTGTATTCATCGTCCCATATCCTTAATTTCACAACCAGACCTAAGTATACGCCAACCTCACGTGGTATGATAACAGAAAGAGGAAAGGAGCTAACGTGCCACATCAATTTGTGTTGTCCCATCTCGAAGAAATCAATGATATCCACGCCACGGTGCGCATTTATAACCATCCTAGTGGGGCGCAACTCGTATCGATCCACAACGACGACGAAAACAAATGTTTCGGCGTTTCGTTTCGCACTTTGCCTGCTAATTCAAATGGCGTAGCTCATATCCTCGAACACTCGGTGTTGTGTGGTTCGACTCACTTCCCGGTCAAAAGCCCTTTTAATGAATTACTCAAAGGATCTCTCAATACTTTTTTGAACGCGATGACCTATCCCGATAAAACAATCTACCCCGTCGCCAGCACCAATCTCAAAGATTTGTACAACCTCGTCAACGTCTACATGGACGCCGTGTTTCATCCGCTCATCAGCGAGGATACATTACGTCAAGAAGGTTGGCGCTACGAATTCGATGAAGCAGGCAAGTTGACCTACAAAGGAATTGTCTACAACGAAATGAAAGGAGCGTCAGCAACCGCTGAACGCGTCCTTGGCAAAGCCTTGAGCAGCGAACTCTTCCCTGACACCATTTATGCGAACGATTCAGGTGGCGACCCACGTGTAATTCCCAGTTTGAGTTATGCCGAATTCTCTGAATTCCATGCAACCTATTACCACCCGAGCAATGCGTTGTTGTATTGGTATGGCGACGACGACATCGAAAATAGGCTCGAACAACTTGAACCGTATTTAGCGAAATTCACCGCACAGACACCACCACCTGCTATCGCCAAGCAAGCGAAATGGAGCACGTCACGCGCTGCAACTTATGCATACCCCGCCACCGCCGATGAACAACGTCACCACGTGTTGTTGTCATGGATGATTGATAAAACATTTGATGAAGCGGACGAAATGGAACTCATGATCGTTGACCACGTGCTCCTCAATGATTCGGTTGCCCCACTGCGCAAATGGTTACTCGACTCCAACCTCGGCGAAGATTTGAGTGGCGGTGGATTTGGCAATAATCTTCAAACATATTTTGCACTTGGGCTCAAGGGTGTAGCCCCAGAAAATGTCAACCGGATTCCGCAACTTGTACGAGACTCGATTGCTGAAATTATCACTGAAGGGGTCGATCCTGCCCAAATTCAGGCATCGATAAACACAATTGAATTTGATTTACGTGAGCGCAACACAGGTGGATTCCCCCGCGGGTTAGCGTTGATGATTGGGATAACCAATCCATGGCTTTATGGCCTCGATATCATGAAAGCACTGCGTTACGAAGATGCCTTGGCAATTGCGAAAAAACGCCTACAAGACCCCAAACGTATTGGGAATATGCTCCAAGAATTATTGCTCGATAACCCACACATGCTAGAGTTGGTTGTTGCGCCAGATGCTCAACTCAATGATCGGCTTGATGCACAAGAAGCTGCTGAACTCATTGCAGCCGATGCACTATTGACCAAAGTCCAACGCGAGGAAATCAATGCGGCTGCGCAACGCCTCGCCCACTGGCAAGAAACTCCCGACAGCCCAGAAGCATTAGCTACAATTCCACGCTTGACCCGCGACGATCTTGAACCCCATGTCAAAATCACTCCGCTGCTCCACGAACAAATTGGCACCATCCCTGTAACGATAGCGCCACTTTTTACCAGCGGCATTATTTATGTCGATATCGGTTTTGATTTGCGCAATTTACCAGCCGATCTCATCCCATACCTCCCGTTGTTTGTGGATGCATTAACCGAAACTGGCGCTGGTGACTACGATGCGACCAAACTATCGCAGCGGATCGGTACGTACACCGGTGGAATTTCGGCGACATCGATGGCTGGCACCAACCGGCAAACCAACGATTATTATGCGTTGTTACTCATTCGCGGAAAGGCTACGAGCGAAAACATTGGAACGTTACTTGATATTATGAGTGACGTGAGTGTGGCGGCCCATCTCGATAATCGCGAACGAATTTTGCAACTAATCAAAGAAGACAAAGCAAGTCGCGAATCACGGGTACTTCCATCGGGACACGCATTGATTAATTCACGCTTACGCGCCCGGTTTGGCACAATCCAAAGCTTCAACGAAATGCTCGGTGGTGCGAGTTATCTTAAATTCATCCGCGAATTAGCAGCCAACGCCGATAGTCAATGGGAAGCCATCCACGCTAAATTGGAAGCCATTCGCACAGCCTTGATTAATCAAGCGAGCATGCGCTTTCATGTGACGTGTAACCGAGAACTCGTGCCGAGTGCATTGAGCGAATTCACCCGCATAAGCGGACATTTTCCAAGTCACACCGTCAGCCCGCAACGTTGGTCAACACTCACATTACCGAGCAGCGAAGCATTAATTGTCCCAGCCCAAGTCAACTATGTCGGTGTAGCAGCACAACTAAGCCAAGTAGGGTATACCTGCAGTGGCACAGATATCGTCGTCAACCGCCACCTTAGTCGAACTTTTTTGCATGAACAGATCCGCGAAAAAGGTGGTGCATATGGTGCATTTAGTGTCCTTGACATCCGGAATGGGATTTTGTCGATGTTGTCATATCGTGACCCAAACATCACCAAAACACTCGATGTCTACGCGCAAGCTGGTCAATGGCTAACGCAAATCCAACTAGATGACGACGCCTTGCTCCAAGCAATCATTGGGGCTGCTGGTGATTTGGATGGCTATCAATTACCAGATGCCAGGGGATTTACCGCATTCATACGACATTTATCTGGTGATGATGATTCGTACCGACAACAAACTCGTGAACAAGCCCTCGCGGTGACCATCCCAGATTTTGTCCGCTATGGCGAAGCGTTGATGGCACTTTCTCAGCATTGGCAACGCGCAGTCCTTGGCGGCGACACCGCCATCCAACAAGCGGTGGCAAGCGATGCCGGATTATTCACGACATTGACCAACGTGTTGTAAAAGGAGTTTGCATGGAACGCTTTGTGATTGAAGGTGGGCATCGCCTGAGTGGCACCATTCGCCCAGCTGGCAACAAAAACGCTGCACTGCCACTCTTGGCAGCAACACTCCTGACGAATGAGCCAGTGATTTTGCGCAATGTGCCTGAAATCGGTGACGTCGTTACCAAACGGGCTCTCCTCAGCGGATTAGGAGTGCATATTTCGCCCGCAGGAGATCATAGTTGGCGCTTTCATACGCCTGAACTGCAAAACGAAGACCCTGATCCGGCATTAGCTCGGCGGATTCGCACATCGATTTTACTTGCTGGTCCATTGTTGGCACGACGAGGCCATGTCAGATTGCCCCGTCCAGGTGGGGATGCCATCGGACGACGCAGGCTCGATACCCACTTCCAAGCGCTCAAAGCACTCGGCGTAATGATTGAAATAACGCCGAGCGAATATGTGCTTACCTGCCACAAACTCCATGGAGCTGAGATTTTTCTTGACGAAATGAGTGTCACGGGTACAGAACAAGCAATTTTGGCAGCAGTGTTGGCCGAAGGGGACACTACCATTGCCAATGCCGCTTCAGAGCCACACATCCAAGATTTGTGCAATTGTCTTAACGCCATGGGGGCAAAAATCAGTGGAATTGGCACCAATTTGCTCTGTATTGAGGGCGTGAGTTCGCTCCATGGTGCCGAATACGAAATCGGCCCTGATTACATGGAGGTTGGCTCATTCATCGGGTTAGCCGCCGTCACCGGTAGCGAAATCCGCATTGCCGGCGCCCGTCCGCGCGAACACCGCATGACAAAATTGACGCTGGGGCGCTTGGGAGTACATTGGCGCGAAGAAGGCGACGACATCATCGTGCCGGGCAATCAAGAATTGCGTGTTCAAGAAGATGTCCACAATGCCATCCCCAAAATTGAATCTATGCCATGGCCGGGCTTCCCCGCAGACCTCATCAGCATCGCGGTGGTGGTCGCGACCCAAGCAAGTGGCACCGTGCTTATTCACGAAAAACTCTTCGAAAGCAGACTTTTTTTCGTTG
Organism: Singulisphaera sp. GP187; assembly: GCA_943328915.2. Classification (GTDB taxonomy): domain Bacteria; phylum Chloroflexota; class Chloroflexia; order Chloroflexales; family Roseiflexaceae; genus UBA965. The sequence continues at coordinate 5,313 of CALQBW020000137.1, forward strand.
ATCGTTTAATCGGTATGGGCGCCAAAATCGTCTTGTGTGACCCCCATCGGGTAGTCGTTGTCGGCGCGGCAAAGTTATTTGGCGAGCCCGAAGGATTACCCAGCCCCGACATCCGCGCCGGCATGGCTTTGCTCATCGCTTCGCTGTGTGCCCGTGGCAAAAGCGTCATCCACAACATTGCCCAAATCGACCGTGGCTACGAATCAATCGAACAACGCTTACAAGCACTGGGGGCCAAAATTGAACGCGCGCGTGGGTAATGCGATTCAAACGACATGTGTTATCGGGGCAACCTTGATGCTCAGCCGCGTGACGCTACTCCTCTTCGCGGCACGCCCTACCAACGTCGGTGTGCAAGCTGTCTTGTGGGTATCGAAGTGGCTTTATGTCCCGTTTGGTTGGATCGACGCTGGTCAACCCTTGTATGGCGCCCGCTTTGAACGCGGTTCATTGCTCATCGCAATAATATTGCTTGTCGTTGCGTCGTCCATCAGCCGCATAAATACAAAAAAGATTACCCAACCCTCGCAACAACAAATGTAAAATACTGATTTGAAACAACGGTCTTTGCAAAAAAACACCTCACGCATATAGCGTGAGGTGTTTGAATCAAACAGAATAATCAGACCGTGGTGTGTCGACGCCCTAATTCTGCCATAATCATATCTAGCGAAACACCTTGATTGGCTAAAAGCACTAATGTATGGTACAAAAAGTCTGCCGTTTCCCACGTCAACTCTGCCTCAGAATTGTTTTTGGCTGCAATAATCATTTCCGCTGCTTCTTCACCGATTTTTTTGCCTATCCGATCAACACCGCCCGTAAAGAGTTTGGTTGTATACGAGCCTGCAGGCATTTGTTGTTTGCGCTCCACAACCAAATCAGACAACCGTCCCAACATACTGAGCGGTGGGGTTCGCTGGTCAGTTGCTTGGCCATCTATTTGCCATGCAAAACACGAAGGTGCGCCGGTATGGCAGGTAGGGCCCGCCGGCAAAGCCAGAACCAACAACGCATCGCCATCACAATCTAGCCGAGCTTCCACAAATCGCAGACTATTGCCTGATGTTTCACCTTTGACCCATATTTGTTGGCGACTGCGACTAAAAAACGTTACGTTACCGCTTGATTGTGTTTGGGTGAGTGCTTCAGCATTCATGTAGCCAAGCATCAACACTTCGCCGCTATGGGCGTGTTGCACAATCGCAGGAATAAGTCCATTGGTGTCATAGTGTAATGTCATAATTAATGCCTAAAATGTCGGCGGCCAGTACAAATCATGGCAACACCGAGGCGATTGGCTGCCGCAATGACTTCGTCATCGCGCATTGAGCCACCTGGTTGAACGATAGCAGTAACACCGGCAGTCGCGGCAGTCTCGATCCCATCAGGGAAAGGGAAGAATGCGTCACTTGCCATGACACAACCTAGCAGG
>CALQBW020000138.1 GCA_943328915.2 Singulisphaera sp. GP187
ATGCCACCCGCGACGGCACCTGTGTGCGCGACTATGTACATATCGTTGACCTCGCCCAAGCACATATTTTGGCACTCGACGGGATTGCCCGCCTCGGCAGCCGCAAATACAACCTTGGCAATGGAGACGGTTTTACCAATCTCGAGGTGGTACAAGCGGCACGAAGAATTACCGGCCACGCTATCCCATGTACGATTGGTGAGCGTCGCCCGGGTGATCCGGCAGTGTTAATTGCTTCTTCGAAGAAAATCCGGGAGGAATTGGGCTGGGAACCACGCTATCCCAGCATCGACCAAATCATTGGCAGTGCCTGGGATTGGCACCTAAATCATCCCAAAGGGTACCGCACCAAATAAATCAAAAAGTCCGCGCTGATGATTCAGCGCGGACTGGATTTACCGTTTTCACCCCGCACGGGGGTATTTTTTTACATAATCAACAAAATCAGCATAGTCACGAATATAATCATTGGCGTCGTAATAATCTGACGCAAAAACCAACAGCACTGCATCAGGTGAATAGCGATATTGGATGCCCCATGTCAACGGTGGCAAATACAAGCCAATCTGGGGTTTATCGAGGATGAATTCTTGGCGATTGACACCATCATCGGCGACTACAGCGACGCTGCCCGTAACCGCAATCAAAAACTGATGACAGGCAATATGCGCGTGTTCACCCCGCGTTTCGGCGGTGGGGACACCGAGCACCAAAAAATAACGAAGCGGTGCAAACGGCACATCTCGCATGAATTCACCCACCGCCAACGCGCCACGCATGTCCGGGACATATTTGAGGTTGTATAGTGCGACGCCTGTGACATTACTAGGCGTTATCGTTGTGGCCATCGTCTTGGCTTGGGCGTGACCGGTTTGATAGAGTGGCGTGTCTACATACCCGACAATCTTGGCGGGATTCCCCATCACCACTGCTTTGGGAGGCACAGAGCCAGTAACGACTGCGCCGTGATTGATTTGGGCGCGGGTACCGACGACAATGTCGCCACTGATGGTGACATTAGCACCTATCCATGTGTCTGCCTCGATCCGCACAGGCGCCAAAATAACCGTATTGGCGCCAATAGTGACGTTGGCACCAATGCTGACGCCGGGTTCTATATATACCCCTGGCATGAGGGTGGTCGTGGCATGAATGCTCATATTTCAATGTTCCTCGCAACAGTTTTTTCCATTATAAACGAAGCCATGGAGCGCCGTGGCACGAACGAACGCCCCATGGAGATACGTTATTTTTTCAAAAAGATTTCGATGACAGGAACGGCCACTTCGGGCCGAATAATCGGCACTTGGATGGCTACCGGAGTCTGGCTCGCATTGCCGGCCATACCTGACCACGACGCTTCGCCGACTTCACCGAAGTGGACTTCGCTGCCATCATGAAGGAATTGGGCGTAGTCGATGTGCTCGGCCAAACCGGGGCAATAGATGTCACGAAACGGCCACGCAAAAATGTGCAAGTAGAGCCGATTGGTGGTGGGGTTGTACGTATAGCGGCAATCGGTGGGGGTGATGAAGTGATCAGGAGCCGCTACACAGCCATAAATTGATCGGCTATGCTGTTGCATCCAGGAACCCATTCCCGCGAGTCGCTCGCTGGCACGGCCATCAAACAAGCCACGGGCCGTCGGTCCCACGTTGAGCAGGAGATTACCGCCCTTGCTGACGCCGTCAGCCATCATACGGATGAGCAAATCGACGCTCTTCCAGGTATGTTCGTCGCGGTAATATCCCCACGAGCCACTAAATGTCTGGCATGCTTCCCACACCACCGGCTTGCCGTTGGCGTCCTTGAGACCACCCGCCGGTTGGAATTGCTCGGGGGTGACGAAATCGCCGACGTCGGGCAAATCGAGGCGGTTATCGACCAAGGCATGTGGTTGGAGCTCATGCACGATAGCATACAATTCCTCGGATTCCCAATCGTTATGCCCTTTGCCGTCTTCGCCGGGATATGAAAAATCGAACCAAAATAGGTCGATTTTGCCATATTGCGTGCATAGCTCGAGGACTTGGTCGCGCATGTATTTGGCATATTTGCGCATATCGCGCATCGGGTTTTTGGCACGCTCGGCGGCGTTATTGCGCATGGGGTGGATTTTGTCGATGGTGAATTCGGGATGATGCCAGTCGATGAGCGAATAATAAAACCCCACTTTGATTCCTTCGGCCCTAAATGCGGCAACGGTTTGGCCAATCAAGTCTTGTTGGTAGGGGGTATTGCTGATACAGTAGTCAGTATGCTTGGTGGGCCATAAACAAAAGCCATCATGGTGTTTGGTAGTAATGACGAAATATTTCATCCCTGCCAATTTGGCCATGCGGGCCCATTCTTTGGGGTTAAATAAATCGGGGTCGAAGTGGGCGAAGTATTTCTGGTAGTCGGCTATGCTGATTTCTTCGAGGTTGCGGATCCACTCGTGGCGGGCGGGCAATGCATACAGCCCCCAGTGGATAAACATCCCAAAGCGGTCATTGGTAAACCACGAAGTGTCGGGTTTGCTGAAACGGTTCGTCATTGGCGTTTCCTTTGCATTTAAATGAAATACCGGGACAAACTTAGTATATGTTAGATTTTATATGTGTATGCAAAAAAATAGATCGGTTTTGTGGATAACGGTAAATAGGTGATTCAGATGCAAAAAAATAGTTAGCTGGTGATGTTGTGAGTTTGAGATAAATGCTATATAAATAAACCCCTGTGACGCAACAACTGCGCCACAGAGATTGATAATTGCGCAATTAGGCAGCTGGGAGTTGTTCTGGTGTATCGAGTGCCCGTAATTCAGGCACTTTGGCGGCGGTACCGGCGACGACTCCAATACACAATATGCCACCAATCAATACGGCGAATGGCGCTCCAATCACGCTTGCCGTTAACCCCACCACGAACTCACCTAGTTGGGGACCACCCGCCACAAAAATCATGTTGACGGCGGTCATACGGCCGCGGAGCTCATCGGGTGTTAGCAATTGGCGTAATGTGCCGCGGATAATCATGCTGATGGTATCAGCGGCGCCCGACAGCGCCAAGGCCACTACGGTGAGTGGATAGTAGGCTGATGCGCCAAAAAGGACAATCGATAGACCAAATACCCCAACTGAAATCAAGAGCACGGGACCTTGTTTGCGGATTTGGCGCGTGCTCAATAACAAGGCGGCGAGTACCGCCCCCGCGGCAGGCGCTGCGCGCATAAATCCGTAGCCTTGCGCTCCCACATGCAAAATTTCGTTGGCAAATATGGGCATCAAGCTCGTACACGCCCCAAAAAAAGTAGCAAAGAAGTCGAGCAACATGGTTGAGGCCATCAGGCGATGTTTGAAGACAAATTTGAGTCCTTCAAAGGCATCAGCTAAGCGCACAGGTGGGCGGTTGCTATTGATTATTACTGGCTTCATCATCATGGCAGCTACGACAACGGCGATGTATGAGGCAGCGTCAAACCAATATAGCGGTACCACTCCAAAAACGGCAATCAGGATGCCTGCGAGTGATGGTCCAATGACGGTCGCCATTTGCCATGACAAAATGCCGGCACTCATGGCTTGCGATAACATTTCGCGCGGGACCAATGCTGGCGTCATTGCCTGCCGGGCCGGCATTTCGAACGACGACGCAATCGCGGTCACAATGACCATCGCATAGACCAGCCATAACGCGGGTGTTGTCAAACTGCCGGCAATTGCGAGTACTACCGATGCGAGTAACGCAATAATTGACGTAACCATAATAACTTTGCGACGTTCAAAACGATCTGCTGCGACGCCCGCAAATAATGCTGATAGCGTCATCGGGATGACGCGCATTAATCCGATCAATCCTAAGGCCAAGGCGGGATTGTGCCCTTGTGCGGTTGCGATTTGGTAGACTTGCCAGTCTACGGCTACAATTCGCATCTGAGAACCAGTGATTGAGATGAATTGGCCTATCCACATCAAGCGAAAGTCACGATACTTGAGGACATCAAATAAACCAGCCTGCCGTTCCATGTGTTAACCTTTTGTTAAAGAAATGACGAACATTATCGTAACATACAAACTGATTACTTTATCATCTATTTGGATGATTGATTCCTCTGAAATGATATGTTACCCAACAATCAACGTATGATAGGGATATCTGCACTAAGTAAGGAATGATTCATCAATGACAACGTTTGATATTGCCCGTGCTAGGGCCGAAACCCCCGGGGTGGCCCATGTACTTCATTTCAATAATGCTGGTGCTGCACTGATGCCTCAGCCAGTCTTGGGAGCTACACAACACTACCTACAACGGGAAGCCGAAATTGGTGGCTACGAGACCGCTGATGAATACGCTGATCAACTCAGCCACGCCTACACCAGTGCTGCCAAGCTGATTAACGCCCAGCCTGCCGAGATCGCCTTTGTCGAAAACGCGACGCGCGGCTGGGATCTTTTTTTCTATGGGTTGGCCGCGACATTCAAACCTGGTGACCGAATTTTGACATCACGCAGTGAATACGTCAGCAACGTCATTGCGTTTTTGCAGGTAGCCGAACGTACGGGAGCGGTGATTGAGGTTATCCCCTGCGATACAACCGGCCAAATCGATGTCGATGTCTTTGCCAACATGCTCGATCATCGTGTCAAACTGGTGGCCGTCACCCACGTCCCCACCAATGGTGGCTTGGTCAATCCAGCGGCAGCGGTTGGCGCGTTGACACGGGCAGCGGGGATTCCCTATTTGCTTGACGCATGCCAATCTGTTGGTCAATTCCCAGTGGATGTTGAAGCAATTGGGTGTGATTTATTAGCGACGACGGGGCGTAAATATTTGCGAGGGCCACGGGGGACCGGCTTTGTCTATGCGCGGGAGGCTACGATGAGCAAGCTGGTACCCCCGTTCCTCGATGTGCATGCCGCCACCTGGGATGCCGCCAATCATTATGTGATGCGCAGTGATGCGCAACGCTTCGAAAACTGGGAAACCAACTATGCCGGCAAAATAGGCCTGGCCACCGCTATCGATTACGCTTTGGATTGGGGACTTGATGCGATTGGGTCGCGTGTGATGCACTTGGCACACGTGTTGCGGTCGCAATTGGCTGAGATCCCAGGGGTGACACTGCGTGATCTAGGGGTGGCTCCCTGTGGCATCGTCACCTTTACCCACGCCCGTTGGTCTCCCGAGCACATCAAAGCACAGCTTGCTCGCCAGCGTATGAATGTGACCACCTCATCGCAATTCGGCACACGCTACGACATGGAAGCGCGTAATTTGGCGATGGTCGTGCGGGCGTCAGTGCATTATTACAACGACGAGGATGAAATTACGCGCTTTGTGGCGGCGGTGGCGGGGTAGCGCCGTCGCCGATGACCATGACATCTTCGGGGTGATTGAGGCGGCGCAGGCTCGGTACCAGCCACGCCACACTGCCAACCACTCCCACACACAACAGCCCACCTACGGCCACAGCAATACTCGCACCGACAACACTTGCCGCCACACCAACGACAAATTCACCCAGTTGCGGACCACCTGACACAAAAATCATATTGACGGCCGTCATCCGCCCGCGCATTTCGTTGGGCGTGAGGAGCTGATTGAGGGTGTTGCGGATTACTGCGCTGACGGTATCAGACGCCCCAGAACAGGCCAAGGCCAAGAGGGTAAGCGGGAACCAGTGTGATATGCCCGCTACAGAAATTGATAACCCAAACAATACCACGGCAATTAACAACACTGGTCCTTGGCGAGGGATGCGCCGGCTCGCGAGGATGACCGCTGCAATGACTGACCCAATCGCCGGTGCGGTGCGTAATAAGCCGTAGCCGGTGGCGCCAACATGTAAAATGTCGGTGGCGAAAATCGGCATCAAACTCGTAGCCGCTCCAAATAGGGTGGCAAAAAAATCAAGCGACATACTTGATGCCAGCAATGGTTTGGAAAACACAAAACGAACCCCTGACAACGCATCGCGGAGCGCAACCGCAGTGTTGGTGGCAGTCTGCGGTACCGAGCGTAATTGTTGCGCAGCAATGACCACCGCCAAAAACGAAACTGCATCGAACCAATACAATGGCACCACTCCATACCCAGCAATAATCAAGCCTGCCAATGCTGGACCTACCACGGTGGCCAATTGCCATGACAACACCCCGGCGCTCATGGCTTGTGATAAATGTGATGCCGGCACCAAGGCGGGGATGAGCGCCTGGCGGGCGGGGAAGTCAAACGCGCCTGCAATAGAAGTAATAATCACCGTGCTATAGATAATCCACAACGGTAAATCGGGATACCCTGCGGTGATCGCCAAAACAACCGATGACACCAGAGATACCAGTGAGGCGATAATCACGATCCGGCGGCGGTCATAACGATCGGCGGCAATACCGGCAAAGAGGGCACTGAGTACCATGGGGATCACCCGCATCAACCCCATTGTTCCCAATGCGAGCGCGGGTGACATACCGTGAGCTAATGCGAGGTGA
>CALQBW020000139.1 GCA_943328915.2 Singulisphaera sp. GP187
CATCAGACCGTTAGACTTCCACATCTTTAAAATATCGCCACAGACGGCATGACCCGTCTCGCCAAACACTTGGCAACCACCGGTATCGCCGTTTTTGGCAAAAGTGAACCAATCACGTCCCTGTTGGCTGAGGCGGTCTGCGCCGAGGCGACCGAGCAAGACATCGTATGGTCGTGCATTCTCGGGATGCAGTTCAAGGCGGTTGCGCTCGAAGCGTTGCATGCGTACCGCTTTCCCTTCGATGGTGACTTCTTCGATATCACCGATTGGGAAGCCAAAAACCAGCAAACCACCATTTTGTTCCCAATATTCACGAATCCGGCCATCGATACAGTGGTTGGTTTCAGGGAAGCAGCGCGGTGCTGCATGTGCCTGCGACACCGGGAATCCAACCAACACGGTCACTAGAACTGCCAGCATATGCAGAAAGCGGATACGCATAATGTCCTCACTTGATAATTTGCCTTACAAAATTATAACGTAATACGTGTCCACAAATGTGAGAATACGCTGAATATGGAACAATTACGAGTCGCTCGCTGGTTCACGCCACATCACTGCCTAATTGCGCCTCACCCGGTCGTGTGCCTATCCGTTAGCACGCCTACGGAGATTCCACGCTCCGGGTGCCAGCACCCTGCATGGAATGACGCTCGGCGGAGTTTTAGTACAGGTATTGGACCTATACGAGAATTGTCAAGTTGGCATCAGTCTGCCCGCCTGCCAGGGCCACTTCAAGGTGCTATAATTTAGCAACAGACATTTTTGACCGACATTTGTCGATTCCATATCGTCAGCACCGGCCGATGGAGGATAGCGCGCCATGACCACTCCCCAAACCCAATTATTCGATCGCATTGCGCAGCGCACTGCACGCATCGGCATTATCGGTGTGGGGTATGTCGGGCTACCCCTGGCCGTAGTATTTGCCGAAGCCGGCTTTCGCGTCACCGGATTTGACCTGAGTAACGAACGAGCCGCCATCATCAACCGCGGTGAAAGTTATATCGACGACATCCCCAACGCCACCGTGGCTCGGCTCGTCAACGCCGGATTGCTCGATGCCACCACCGACATGGAGCGCTTGCGCGACATGGACGCCATCAGCGTCTGTGTGCCTACGCCCCTCAGCAAAACCCGTGACCCCGACATGTCTGCCGTGCTCAGTGCCGCCGACCATATCGCCACACGCCTGCGCCCTGGCCAGGTGATTGTGCTCGAAAGTACCACCTACCCGGGAACAACCCGTGAGATATTTTTGCCGCGGATAACCGAACAAGGCTTTAAAATCGGCCACGATGTATTTTTGGCCTTTTCGCCTGAACGGGTCGATCCAGGTCGACTTGATTGGACCACCAAAAACACCCCCAAAGTAATGGGCGGCATCACCCCCGCTTGTTTGCAGGCCGGCAAAGCGTTATACGAATCTGCCATCCAGCGGGTCGTGCCGGTGAGTAGCCCCGAAGCGGCCGAAATGGCCAAACTCCTCGAAAACACCTTCCGGGCCGTCAACATTGGCCTGGTCAACGAAGTATTGTTGATGTGTGACCGCTTGGGGCTGAATGCCTGGGAAGTCATCGAAGCCGCCGCTACCAAGCCCTTTGGTTTCATGAAATTCACCCCTGGCCCAGGGCTGGGCGGGCACTGCATCCCGATTGATCCACTTTATTTGTCGTGGAAGCTCAAAACCCTCGATTACACGGCCCGTTTTATCGAGCTGGCCAGCGAAATCAACACCAGTATGCCCCGCTACTGGGTGCAGAAAGTAGCCGATGCCCTCAATGACCGCAGCAAAGCGGTGCGGGGCAGTCAGATTTTGGTGTTGGGAGTGGCTTATAAAAAAGATGTGTCGGACGTGCGTGAATCACCAGCCTTGGACATCATCCATCTCTTGCGCGAAAAAGGGGCCAACGTGCGCTTCCACGATCCGCATGTCACCAGCATCCGCATCGAAGAAGAACGACTCTTTGGCGAAAAAGCGCTTATCCCCGCCATGCAAGCCAGCGATTGTGTAATTGTCGCCACCGATCATAGTAGTTATGATTGGTCGCTGGTCAAAACATACGCACCACTCCTGATTGATACCCGCAACGCGGTACGCTAGGGCGAACCAACACGCCACTCGAAGGATACGACAATGACGTCACGCCCCAAAATTCCCGTTGTCCGGCATTATGACCAACAGCACCTCAGCACCATTGCATTACCTCTAGGTGGCATTGGGACGGGCACCGTGGCACTGGGTGGCCGTGGCGATTTGCGCGACTGGGAAGTCGGCAATCGCCCCGCCAAAAAATTCCGCCCCGATACGGCGTTTTTGGCAGTGCGGGTCCAAGCCCCCCATAGCGAACCACTTACCTTGGCCCTCGAAGGTCCGCTCGAAACCCACGAATACCAAGGAGCCTATGGCGCGGCCGTCGCCCATCACGGCTTGCCCCGCTTCCGCGAATGTAGCTTCGATACCGCGTATCCCTTTGGTGTGGTACATTTGGCCGATGCCGCCATGCCGATTACCGTCGACATTGAGGGGTTTAACCCGTTTACGCCACCCAATGCCAGCGACAGCGGCATCCCGCTGGCGGCGTTGACCTATCATTTTCATAATCAAAGCAACCAACCGTTACAAATCGATGTGGTTGCCTCGATTCAAAACTTCCTTGGCACCATTTATACCCCAGGCGGGTATGGTGCAAGTATCGTCAATGATTTTTTTGCCCAGAGTGATGAGCAAAAAACCTTTCACCGTAACCTGATTGACTACCGCACCGCACCCCGTATCCACGGGCTGTTGTATACACCTGCGCCGGCGGTGGCGGGGAGCGAGCAAGACGGCAGTTTGGCGTTGGCATTTGTCGATGCCCAACAGGTCACGCATCGCACTGGCTGGGCCGATTATACCTGGGGCGATTCGTTGCTCGACTTCTGGGATGACTTCCGCAGCGATGGCGCACTCGAGGCGCGCACGAGTGCCGCCCTCAAGCCCATCGGCTCGCTGGCGCAACGCACCACCCTGGCGCCTCACGCCAGCGCCAGCATGACGGTGCTGATTACCTGGCACTTCCCCAACCGCGTGGCGTGGCGCTCCGAAGAATACGGCGCCATGCATTTTGGCGAATATACCGACACGGTGGTGGGCAACGAATACACCACCCGCTATGTCGATGCCTGGGAAGTAGTCACCCAGACGGTGCCCCGGCTGGATGCCTTGCGCACACAGACGCTGGAATTTGTCGATGCGGTGACTGGGAGCGATTTGCCCCTGCCCATCGTCGAAGCAGCCTTGTTTAATTTGAGCACCTTGCGTAGTCAGACCGTCTTTCGCACCGCCGATGGCCGTCTGTTTGGTTGGGAAGGGACCGACGATGCCCGCGGCTCCTGCTTTGGCACCTGTACGCACGTGTGGAATTACGAGCAGGCCACCGGATTTTTGTTTGGGTCGCTGGCCAAAACCATGCGCGAAAATGAGTTTTTGTATGCTACCCGCACCAATGGCCAGATGAGCTTCCGCATCGGCTTGCCGCTGAGCAACGCCCAAGCCTGGCCTACTGCAGCCGCCGACGGGCAGATGGGCTGTATCGTCAAACTCTACCGCGACTGGCGCCTGAGTGGAGACACCCGGTGGTTGGAGCGCCTCTACCCCCACGCCAAAGCCGCCTTGGCCTTTGCATGGATTCCCAATGGCTGGGATGGTGACCGCGACGGCGTGATGGAGGGGTGCCAACACAACACCATGGATGTCGAGTACTTTGGACCCAATCCCCAGATGACCATTTGGTACTTGGCCGCCTTGCGGGCCGGCGAAGAGATGGCCAAGGCCATGCACGACAGCGAATTCGCCAGCGAATGCCGGCGGTTGTTTACATCGGGGGCGGCCTGGACGGAACAGCACCTGTTTAATGGCGAATATTACCGCCATGAAGTGCGCCCACCCATGGACGCCGCCAATATTGCCGACGGCATTCGCCACATGGTAATGGGGGCATCCAATTTGGTGGAGCCCGAATTGCAACTGGGTGATGGCTGCTTGGTCGATCAACTGATCGGGCAATATTTGGCGCATATCAGTGGGCTGGGTGACTTGACGGCTGCGAGCCAACAACGCACCACACTGGAAAGTATCTACAAATACAACCGCCAAACGGGATTTCATCATCACTTCAACCACATGCGTAGCTTTGTGCTGGGGGATGAATCGGCGCTGCTAATGGCTTCATACCCGCGAGGCAATCGCCCGGCCCGCCCTTTCCCGTATTTCACTGAAGTGATGACCGGATTTGAATATACTGCGGCCGCTGGCATGATTTATAGTGGTCTACGAGACGAAGCGACCCAAGTGGTGAGCGACATCCGTGCCCGCTATGACGGCGCCAAACGGAGCCCGTTCGACGAAGCCGAATGCGGCCACCACTACGCCCGGGCCATGGCGAGTTTTGGGCTGATTATGGCCTGGACGGGGCAGCAATATAGTGCGGTCACCGGGGCAATGTCGTTTCGCGAGCTGGCCGACAATACTAGTCAATTTTGGGCGACGGGCTATGCCTGGGGCACCATCGATCGCCGGGGCGATAACTATGTATTGACGATTTATGCCGGTGAATTGCATTTGTCCAGCCTAAAGGTAGGTGACGACACCTTGGTGGAGTTTGGGGTTATCCAACAGTTAGGTCGGGGCGCCATGCAGTTCCAAGGGTAGGTTGATATCTGATAGTAGCGCCATTCGACGTAGTAGGGGCGATTGGCTACGTCGCATATGTGCTGATTGCAACAACAGGCACTGAAAATAGCGCCGTAGCCATCGCCCGTGTAATCCCCGGCGCGCCATGCAATGATGTCGGAATCGTAAAGTAACAGATAATCTACCGCTACCGTATCGCTGTCCGCGACGCGGTAGCGGTTTTGGTAAATGCGAGTGTCGGTGTTAGTAATTGCTTCCCTTGACCACCAACAGTGGTACGGGTGCGTGTATTCGTTTTGGTCGCCGTGGCAGTTTTCGTCGCCGTCATGGTGGGTGTATTCGTTCGGGTGGGTGTATTCGTTCGGGTGGGCGTATTCGTTCGGGTGGGCGTGGCAGTTTTGCTTTGGGTCGTGGTTATACTTAGTGTCGTCGTTTTCGTCGCCGTCGCCGTGGCCGTCGGTGTGGCCAAATCAGCACCACAGACATTGTCGCGGCTGTCACTATTCACGCTGTTTGGACACATCGTGTTGTCCCAGATGACATTGGCGAGGTTCGCCGAGGTGAGCACGGCTTTTAACAGATTGGCGTTGCCCATATGCGCACCTGTGAGGTTCGCGGTCGTCAGAATTGCATTTGGGAGATTGGCACCAATGAAGGAGACGCCGGTCAGATTCGCGTTCGAAAGATTGCTGAACGACAGATCGGCATAGGGTAAATCAGCATTGCTGAGGTTGATACCAGCCAAGTTAAGGTTTGCTAATTTCGCATTGGCGAGATTGGCCGTTGGCCCGAGTAGATAGCCGCGTGTAATCCGCCAGGTGCTCGGCAGATTGTTTGGTGCGCCGACTATTCCTCCAGAGCTGACTTCCTCGAGTGTCGCACCAGCAAAATTCGTGCCTGCCAGATTTGCCCAGCCGAAATTGGTATTGTTGAGCTTCGCATTGCTTAAATTTGCTCCAGCGAGATTTACTCGCGTCAGGTTGACGTTATAAAACGTTGCTCCGCTGAAGTTAATATTGTTGAGAGTGGCATTGCGCAGGTTACTATTATAAAAAAGAGCTTGCTTGAAACTAGCACCGCTCAAATCAGCATTTGTCAGATTGGCACTGCTGAGATTGGCAAAGTTAAGCAAGGCACCGGTGAGATTGGCACTGCTGAGATTGGCAGTGGGTCCAATCAAGTAGCCACTCGCAAATTGCCAGCCAACCGGTAGTGTAGGTATACCGGTAATTCCTCCCGAAGATACATTCGTTAACGTTGCATAGGCGAGATTGGCATTGGCGAGATTGGCATTGGCGAGATTGGCATTGGCGAGATTGGCATTCCGGAGATTGGCGGTTGGACCAATTAAATAACCACCTATTAATTGCCAACCGGTTGGAAGTGCGCTGGGTGTACCGGTAATTCCACCTGATGAAACATTCGTTAACGTGGCACCGGCGAGATTGGCGTTGGCGAGATTGGCGTTGGCGAGATTGGCCGCTGGTCCAATCAAATACCCACCTATTAACTGCCAACCGGTTGGGAGTGCACTGGGTGTACCCGTAATTCCACCTGAGGAAATATTTGTTAACTTGGTACTGGCGAGATTGGCACCGGCGAGATTGGCACCGGCGAGATTGGCATTGGTCAGATCCGTACCGGCGAGGTTGCCATTGGCGAGATTGGCACTGGCGAGATTGGCAGTTGGGCCAATCAAATAACCACCTCTTAACTGCCAACCCGTAGGAAGTACGTTGGGTGTGCCGGTAATCCCACCAGAAGATACATTCGTTAAGGTGG
>CALQBW020000140.1 GCA_943328915.2 Singulisphaera sp. GP187
AGTCATCCAGAGCAATACTGTAACGCCAACTATACTCACAATTGTAGCCCACACTGTATAGGTAATATTCCGTGTTGCATTCATGGACAGATTACTTTACTGCGGTCAATAATGTTTGGACCGTGCGAATTTCGTCAAGGGCCACACCAACCAATCGGCGTTTAATGAGTTGCGTTGGCGTCTGAATCCAAAACATTTCGGCAACACTATGACTTGAAAGAAACACATTATACAGCCGCGGAGCCCGTGATACCCCAAACGAGATTGGATGCATCATGCGGACTCCATCAAGGATAATTTGTTGCTGTTTGGGTGCCCGAATGCGCATTGTCAGGATTGTTGCACGTTGTTGTTGGGGTGGTTGATACACCCAAAACGACCCAATATCGCCACTCCACTGCCAACGTTGACCCTGTTCGTTATTTTCCGTGGCATCCCAGCCTTTATCAATAACTACAATACTGTTGAGTGCACTCGGATCCTTCCGCTGAAAAACCACCCCATAGGGGTCATGCGCAACTTCACGTAAACTGTCAAAACCATCAGCGTACAGCGGGTAGCCAAAGCGCGAATCGTATGCGAGGTATTCGATATCAAGCCGTGTCATAATCTGCTGTAACGCTGCAGGCGCATCAGGATTAGCCACCGAAACAGGTTGGGTTGGCGTAATCAATTGCTTGACACCATCCGCACTCATGATAAGTGGGAAGTTACCTAAGCGTGGCACATACCCCGATACACTCGGCCGTTGATGAATCAACTGTCCGTACATCACATCACCGTCGTCAAGATCAAATGGCAACGATAATACTGCTCCATGTGTACTCGGTGGAATAACCGCATAACTTGCAATTGCATGACTCGGTACGGGCACTAGTGGTTGTGGATATAACTCAAATGCCCCCACACACAACACTACCACCAGCCAATATGTTGCATATACATTTTTGGTGACTTCACGCATGGCATAGGCCGCGAATAGCGCCATATGCACCGCAAATACAAATAACCAATGATCAGGACGTTGCCCAAGGCGCACCAATGGAATGTGATTCAAGATCTCATACGGCAATGGGATTCCCGTATCGTAACCAAAAAACACCAACCGAGGTCCCAAGGCCAAGACAAATGTCACCATCGTCATAACCCCCAACCACATAGGAATCTCTCGGCGTTGCCACACCCATCCCAAAATCCCTAACAACACCAACATAAAGCCCAATGATACAGGAAAGTGTGTTGCGTCAAATTGTTTATACCAACGCACAAATGCATCTCCCCACCATGGATGTATCAAACTCGGAAAAAACAACGTCAGCGGATTAGCTGAGTATTCTAACTGGCGCGTCAAATAGTCTCGCAAGCCATATGATTCACCGACCACCGCAAAAGGGTTTTTTGCTCCGATTAATTGAGACATTAATGGGCGCAACAATACGATTACCAATCCCACAGCCAACACACAAAACTGCATCAAAAACTGCGTGACACGTGACCAATCTCGCCGTGCATACCACAGATAGATCATACTCCACAATGCGATATATACCAGCGAAAACAACCCATAATAGAGGCTGGTCAATAATGATGCGATAGTTGCAACAGCAATTAGCACGATATCACGCCATGACTGCCGTGCGTTCCAGCTCCAAAGCCCCCACAATAACAACGGAAAATATTGGATACCGAGTCGTTCTGCAAAACCGGTATAGGCTAACCAGACATGAAACGGCATAAACATATATAATGCACCGGTAATCCAAGCCCCAGCACGATGCCCAGTCACCCGCTCTGCAAATAACGCCATTGTCCAACCCGTAGCCACAAAGGTGACGTAGATCAACACATTAAAGGCAAATATAGCCCCAAAATATAACGTAATCGGAGCCATAATTGCCCCATTTACTACCATAAGTATTTGCCAAAATAAATCAACACCACTCGGGTAAAACAATTGGGTAGTATAAAAAGGTGATTGTCCAAGCTTTAATTGATGTGCAACCCACCACAATGACCAGACGTTCTGCCAGCCACTATCACAGCGATCTACACATCGTGTTGCAATTGACGTACTCCATACGCCAAATGTCTGCCAAAACAACGGCACACACAACAAGGCATAACTCACTGGCAACCAACACCAACGCCACCAACGTAATGATAAGTCACCAAAACGGACCAAATACGACCTGATATCCATGTACTGTCCATTCCTAATCAATGATTGCCCTCGTTATACCGCACCGATATTGCTACTTATAATCTATGGTGCCCTTGGAATTCCATTAAATAATACCATACCGACTCGTTCTATTCATTCTAGTGCGTGAAATCCACACCACATCCAAATTCCATTCTATAATTGTTCTGAAACCATCCAGCGAAAGGACACTCCATGCCAGCGCGCCCAATGATTATCGACACCGATGCCGGTGTTGATGACGCTCTTGCAATTTTGATGGCACTCGCCGACCCCAGTATCGAAATCGTCGGGATTACCACCCTCAACGGCAATGTATCGCTTCCCAACGTCGAACGCAACGTCGGCACCATCCTCAATGCCTTTGGCGCCGGTCATATTCCGATTTACCGTGGCGCTGCTCGCCCTTTACTCGTCGATGCTCCCGATGCCGCCGATATCCATGGTGCGGATGGCTTGGGTGATGCCGGATTGCGCGCCCCCCGCGACCTCGAATCAACCCATGCCGCCTTGGGCATCATTGAACTCGCAAAACGCTACCCGGGCTGCACCCTCGTTACACTGGGACCACTGACCAACCTCGCTATCGCCTTGTCACTCGAACCAAATTTGGCAAAGTATATAGGCAAAACCATCATCATGGGTGGGGCTCCCAAAGCCACCGGCAATATTACCGCCACCGCTGAATTTAATATTTATGTAGACCCCGAAGCAACAGCCCTTGTGCTTAGCCGTGGCAACCTACAACCCACCATGGTCACTTGGGAAAACACCCTCGAACACCCCATCCTCTGGGATCGTTGGGAAGCATTGCTCGATGCCGGCGACATGGGAAAACGCTTCGTGCGCCCTATGTGCACCAATCTCATGAATTGGGCCAAATCCCGCAACCGGCCTGGTATGTTGATGGCCGACCCCAAAGCGATGGCCGTTGCCCTCGACCCAAGCTGCGCTACCGTCAGTCATGTCTATATGGAAGTCGATTGTGGCACCGGCATCGGCCGTGGTATGACGGCAGTTGATCCGATTGGTTTCAGCAAAAAATCAGCAAATACGTACGTCGCTACCCACCTCGACATCGACAAAGTGATTGCGCTCATCACCCGCGCCACTAGCGTCGCTTGTCACCTCTAACGCACCCGCACCAACAAACCCCAAATTGTCAGTATGACATGGCGTATCGATTCGGACAAAGCCGCCACGATGATCAATCGTGGCGGCTGTTTGACTCATACAGCTCGCCGGGTGCAACCATTCCACCACATATCGCCCCGCAGGAATCCTGAGCATCAATGATTGTTGGGGCACGTTTTTTCGGGATATAACCATAATCGAGGTGACTAAATATCCCCTTCCCGCCAACAAAAACGACCATGCTTCACTACGATACGAGCCAGCACTATTGCCACGAAAGCTCGTTTCGCCTTCACCAATGATAACCCCGAGGTGCCAGTTTTCACGCAAAGCTGAGGGAATCGCATAATGAAAATTCATTGCACTCCCATGAGCGGGCACACATAGTAGTTTTTGAATGCAGTTGGCCACATGAATTGCACTCGGCAACTCTGATGCAACCGCGACAATTGCTTCAATCATCTGCTCATGCAAGGCCATGTCCATGGTGTGGTCATGAGGCTATACAGCTCATTGTATATTTCGATATACACGTTATCGTATTTTTTGAGCTCTATGGCTGCTACTTGCACGAGACGTCGCATAAACGGCACCAACGCCGAATCCGCCGCGTAGACCCGCGCCCGCTCGTACGTTCAACCGCTTGACGACTCTGGGTGGGATGGATCGGTGCACCCTCCCAATCCGCTAGATCATCCCAAAATAAAAAAGTGCAAACCGTACTACCTATCGCGTTGGGCGGCTGCCGCCACACACGCATTGAGCCATTGGATTCAGACAGGATTGATCTGCCCCAAATCATAGCGCCCATGTTCATCGCGCACCCACGGCGCCTCATAGGCATTGGGATGTGTCGCCAACGTGTTGTCGATGATACCAAATGACCCTGTTGATTCGAGATAACTCCCTCTAAATGCCCGCGTCAAATTCAATCCCGCTTGACTCAGCGCATCGAGGAATCGTGGTATGTCGAATTCAAGATTCAAAATCGCACCATAATGTTCACCTCCGCCCACCAAATTAGTAGGCTGATCTCGCTACACAAAATAACGTAGATTTAAAGAAATATATGCATCAGCTATTCCATTACCATACCGACCTCAAAATGAAATAATCCATCAGATCCACCATGCGATACATCATGAAGACGCAACAGGCTGTGTCGCTCCTTCACACTAAATATACCAACAAAACACCATCTGACGCATCAATCTGCACTTGATTACCCTAGGCCTGAGTCAATCATAATCCAAAATTAGCCAATCTTCGAAAAACTATACGGTACATAATTACATTGTGTGTTATTACAATATTTACGCTAATCTACACCGCTCGTTGAATGTGAACCGTGGATTGATACGCCCAAGTGCAAAAATTATCCGATTCATTTGTGGTCTAATTCATTGCCCAGTTTCGGCGGAAGTACTTCTCATCCCACCGCGATATATTTCCCCCTCACAACGCGTTTTGGAGTTCGCGCACACCCTGAATCCCACCACCACTATCCGAAATCAACGTAGCACTCACATTAACCATGCACATTGCCAAATTCGCCGCATTATGACCGACGTCGCTGTGATATCTTGAAATCTTTTAGCCCAAATGCTGCTTCGCATCGCAAAAATTGAACTCGATTTGGAACGCAACCGTAAATAATCGACCAATTGCCCCCGCTAATTCCAAATCACTACTCATAAAAATAGTGTGCGTCGCCATCTTTTTCTTGCGCTCATGATTCGACTGACGACAACTTTGAACAGTTGTGGACTCGCCCTGACCAGTGCGGTGAATGGAAATAGTTGTATTTGCGTGTCACCATCATTGTTGTCTGGACACAATAATAGGCTGGGAGATTACCTACGTCGACTTTTTCGTCAAATACTTTTGGACTTCCACGTCCGGAATGCGGTGCATTTTGTGGCAAAACAACACACTATTAGTGCGTAATTTGGTGATGATATGCAGCCCGTGACGCTATGCCTTTTCATCATATCGACCAAGGCTAGCGCCGCAAACGCAAGTCCTTTGACGGTATGGCATGTACACCAGAATAATACTAATCAATCCCATAATTTTTTGCCTGATTTGGTAATGGTAGTCCCATCATATGCCAGCATGTATGCATATGATTTTTTGAATGTGGCGTCGTAACAAAGTCAGTGTGCACCGACGACCAATGGGTCGGTTGCAGAAAAGCGATGCACAGTGCGGTCGCTACAATGTGCTCAGCAGGCAATATTGCGCATGGTGATGATGTAGTTCGCACAACGTGCGCCGGTAATGACGGCGCTCAGCTGCCGGAGTGTAGTGGTAGAGAAGGCTTGACAGAAGGGGGAAAAGAATGCGAAGATATGCAAGGTATTTCTTTAGTTTTTGGCGTTGATATACCAAAACTATCCGGAAAAGCCTTCTTTTACCACTTTCAATTGGCGGACGTTTTGGGCATTGTATTCATAATATAATTAAAAGAGGCCATTATGCGCATTGTATTTGTTGGTGCTGGGAGTCATATTTTCACCCGGCGACTCGTGCGCGATGTACTAAGCTTCCCCCGCTTAAGTCATGCGCACATTGTATTGCATGACATCGACGACGCACGACTTGCCCATGCTCATTTTGGAGTACAGCGGATTATTGCTGCCGGGCAATACAAAGCCCAAGTCACTGCCACCACGAATCTCGAACAAGCAATCACGAATGCCGATATCGTCGTTACCACAATTGCCGGGTCGTTTGATCAATGGCGCCACGATATCGAAATACCGGCCAAATACGGTATCGATTTAAATATTGGAGACACCCGTGGTCCAGGTGGGATTTTTCGCTTTTTACGCTTATACCCTGCCATGCAAAAAATTGTCCGTACCATCGAGCGCTACGCCCCTACCGCCACCCTACTCAATTACACCAATCCAATGGCGATGTTGTGCGGTGCGTTGAGTCGCACCAGTACCATTCCAATTATTGGGTTATGTCATAGTGTCCAAGGCACAGCCGAAATGTTAGCCCGCTGGCTTGGTGCCCCCATGAACGAAATCAGCTATACCTGCGCAGGTATCAATCATATGTCGTGGTACTTGTCGTATACCTGGAATGGTATCAATG
>CALQBW020000141.1 GCA_943328915.2 Singulisphaera sp. GP187
CAATTTTTTGGCAATACAAGGGCATCTAGGACGATATCATTGCAGTCATGACGCGGAATCCGAATGGCTGGTGCGGGCGTGCGTTGATAATCCCACGAGATGTCGCCACGTATGACTTCACCTCCAGGGATTAGGATTTTTCCATTACCATGGCCTGTTGCCGATTGAATGGCACCTGTCTCATCAGGGATGGCACTGGCAGCCCATGATTGCCAGAGTGGGGCACCGTTTTGGCTAAAGAGTTGATTATCACGTGCCAAAAAACCGGGTAGTGGACCAAGGAGTTCCCGCATGGAAATCATTGGTAATACTTTGGCATCACGGCGGCAATCATCAGCAATCCCCCAGCGTTCACTCGCCTGGGTTGCGATACTGATATGACCTGCGAAAGAGCGGAGCCAATTCGGGGTCAGTTGTCCGGTTGCGCTGATATCTTGGAGTTGGCCGTCAGCGGTATTGGTGCTGATAATTGTAAGTGTGCCGTCACGGGGGGTACCCGATTCGTCGCGGGCATGCCGGGCGGTGACCATGAGGGTATAGCGAAAGTTTAGCGCGTCGTCGCGTAATACAATTTGTTTGCCGCTCGGTGGTGTCGTGTTGCAACTACTAATCAACACCGCCCAGGTTATTACACTGACCAAATTGCGCATCGCCGATTTATACATCGCTGCCTATCCATTTGGTCATATAGATGATGTCGTCAAAACCAAAGCCATGTGTTTGGTAGAAGGGAACGACCTTTTTATTGGGGCCGTTAATGAGCAGGTTTATTTTCTCGCAGCCTTGCGCCTTGAGTCGGGCGGAAATCGTGTTGATGAGCGTCCGCCCCAAACCGTGACCTTGGACGTCAGGGTGGACGGCGAGATGATTGATCCAGCCTCGCCGGCCATCATCGCTCGCTAGCACTGAACCGACGATTGAGCCATCAGGTGTACAGAGTGCAAGTGCTAAGTGTCCCGTCACGCCGATATGGCGTCGTAAACCGGTGATGGTATCAGTTGGACTGATTTTGAGCCCAGCCATTTGCCACAGGAGGAGTAACGCAGGCAAATCGCTGAGGGTGATGGGGCGCATCGTCATGCCGTTGAGGAGCAATTCTAGACGCCGTTGTGGTTCATAGACCCCCACGACTTGGAGCCAATGTGGTTGCTCGTGTGGATTGGTACGGATGTCCATGCCGGTGGACCGCATGACTCCTTGGGAGGCGATATTGTCGTGCTGGGTAGTGGCGATGATACGTCGTAGTCCGAGGGTGCCAACGGCGTAGTCACGCATCATGCAGGCGGCTTCGCTGGCGTAGCCGCGGCGGCGCTGGGCGGGGATGATTGTCCAAAACAAACCGACTTCGGCGTGACTATAGCCATCGTTGTGGCCAATTCCCACCAGCCCAAATTGATCGATGCAAGGGACAAAGCCTATGGCACCGATAATTTGATGGGTAGCATTGTCAACAATCGCGCGTTCGCCATAGGGAGGTTGGTCGAGGTTGGCGAGTTGCTGTTCGTTGGCGATGATATAGTCAAGCCACGCATGGCGTTTGACGATCGCTTCGGCGGTGGTATTGGTGTGGTCGCTATAGCCGATATCAAATACCGCAACAGCGGCATCGAGATCGTTTGTCGAAAAGGAGCGGATGGTCAGGCGTGACGATGAAAGGAGTGGCATCAAACGCATTGCGGGCACCTCCAGGCAAGGGAATTGTCAGACCATCACTTTCGCGATTTGACCAAGAGCCACTAATCCCGGGTGATCAGCAGTACTCGGTGCTTCGGCGAGTGATTGTACAAAACAGGCAACGATGATATGACTGCCGTCTGGGCGGGTAATAATACCACAATCATTGCGCAAATCTTCGTCGCTGCCTGTTTTTCCAGCGTAATGCCAGTCGTGTGGCAGTCCGCGGGGGAGCCCGGCGCGGTCTTGCAGGCTTGCGAGTGTATCGCGGATGAATTGATTGGTGGTGCTATTGCCGATTTCGCCGCGCACTATGGCAGTCAGCAAATGTACGATGTCGCGGGGGCTCGTCACCCCAAGTCCCCACGGAAGACATTCAGGGGTGTTGGGCGCGAACACTTTGCGATGCAAGCGAGTCTGTGACAACCCAAGGGTTTGGATACGTTGATTGATGGAATCGATTCCAAGCAAATCAATCAACAAATTGGTTGCTGTATTGTCAGAAATAACCATCATTAATACGGCCAAATCCCGGAGTGTGGGTTGTAACCCAGCCGTGAGGAGTTTGAGCACGCCCGCCCCGGGAGTGCGATCACAGTCGCTGAGTGGCAGGCGTTGTTCCCAAGAATGGGCGCCACGTTCGACGAGTAACGCGAGATGCACCAAAATCGGCAATTTGATAACACTAGCGGTTTTGACTTGACGTTCGGCATTGTAGCTCGTGGCGGGCATGCCATCGAGTGGTTGCCAAAGTAGGGAGATGGAAGATTTGTGCTGGGCTTCAATTGAGCGAATTGTTGGCATTGGATGCCCCCTTTCCAATAGCGAGACGGATGTGGCACAGCGCGTAACGCGCCGAGTGCCACATCCGTCGAGTCATTAATACGAACGGGCAAATACGACAAAGGTTTTGGCGGGTCGTCCAGTATAGACGCAGGTGCCGCCACCTTGGGGCTGATCGATGGGGATACAGCGAATGGTGGCCCGGGTTTCGTCTTGGATACGTTTTTCGTCTTCGTTCGAGCCATCCCACCAGCAATAGGCAAACCCAGTTTCGATTTGGGCCTTGAGTTCGGCATAGCTAGTGACGGTTTTACTCCGTTCGGCGCGGAAGGCCAACGCACGTTCGTAGAGAGCCGTTTGGATTTCGTCAAGCAGGGTCAAAATCCGCTCGGAGAGGCCGTCTTGGGGCACAAAGCTTTTGCCATCACGACCGGGGATGTCGCGGCGTGCCATGGCAACGGTGCCTTTGTCGACATCTTTGGGACCGACTTCGATACGCACGGGTACCCCTTTGACTTCCCATTCGTTGAATTTGAAGCCAGGGGAGAGATGTTCACGTTCGTCGATTTTGAAGCGAATCTTGCCCTTCCAACCGGACGTGATGCGTTTGACTGCTTCCATGACGACGGTTTTCTCGGAGTCGTTCTTGAAAATAGGCACCACCACGACTTGGACGGGGGCGAGGCGGGGGGGCACGATGAGGCCGTCGTCATCGCTATGGGCCATGATGAGGGCACCGATGAGGCGGGTACTCACGCCCCAACTGGTGGTCCAAGCGTGTTGGACGGTGTTGTTATGGTCGGTATAGGTAATCTCAAAGGCCTTGGCGAAGTTTTGGCCGAGGTTATGCGAGGTACCGGCTTGTAGGGCGCGACCGTCTTGCATCATCGCTTCGATGCAGTAAGAGCGCAGCGCTCCAGGGAATTTTTCTTTTTCGGTTTTGAGTCCACGGATGACGGGCAAGGCCATTTCTTTTTCGACAAAGTCAGAATACACATCGTGGAGAATCATCAACGTTTCGGCTTCGGCTTCGGCCTCACTGGCATGGACGGTATGGCCTTCTTGCCAAAGGAATTCAGCGGTGCGCAAAAAGGGGCGAGTGCGCATTTCCCAGCGCATGACATTGGCCCATTGGTTGATGAGGATCGGCAAATCGCGATAGCTTCGTACCCATTTGGCATAAAAATAACCAATAATGGTTTCGGAAGTAGGGCGAATGACATAGGGCTCAGTCAATTTTTCGCCACCGGCATGGGTGACTTCAGCGACTTCTGGGGCAAAGCCTTCGACATGTTCAGCTTCTTTCATCAAAAAGCTTTTGGGGATGAGCAACGGGAAGTAGGCGTTGACGTGGCCGGTTTCTTTGATGCGGGCATCAAGCCCCGATTGGATATGTTCCCAAATAGCATAGCCAGTAGGTTTGAAGACGATACAACCGCGGACTACTTCTGCATAATCGGCTAAATCGGCTTCACGCACGATGTCGAGGTACCATTGTGCATAATCTTTGGCTCGAGCGATAATTCCTTCTTTGGCCATGAGGGTGCCGTCCTTTGTAAAAAATAATTGTTGCTATTGTATCACTTGTAGCTATATTGCATATTGGAGCGCGGTCCAGGATACATTTCGGCATCACAAAATACTATTACAATAGTGCCACACATGTGCATTTGAAAGGAACGAAAGTGATGACCACGCCATTTGTGTTACCGTTGTGGCCGGCTGGGACAATTGCCCTGTCTGCGGATGCCTTACCGGAAAAAGAGTTTGTCGGTCTGTCGCAAGTCGGTACGCCGTTTGGGCAGGTGCGCAATGTCACTACCCCGAGCATCATCGTCTATTTGCCGGACCCGGCGATTGCCACGGGCACTGCGGTGGTGGTTTGCCCAGGGGGTGGGTATCATATTTTGGCTATCGATCACGAAGGACACGACGTAGCGCGCTGGTTGAATGCGCGTGGGATTGCGGCGATTATTTTGAAATACCGTTTGTTGCCAACGCCGGCAGATGACCAAGCACATGCCGCCTACCTCAGTGCCAAACTCTCAGACCCCCAAGAAATGCGACGATTGGCGACAGCTCACGACCCGGTCATGCGGGCTGATGCCCTCGAGGCGATTCGGGTGGTACGGCGCAACGCCAGCAGCTGGCGAATTCATGAGCAACGGGTGGGGATTATGGGCTTTTCGGCGGGCGGGCATGTCACCACCACGGCGATGTTGAACTATACGGCCGATAGTCGACCCAACTTTGCAGCGCCGATTTATCCGGTCTGGTTTGAAGAAATAAATCCGCCTGCCGATGCGCCACCGCTGTTTATTGCCCTCGCCAACGATGATGAATTTGGTGCACTTATTTTGGATAGTGTGGCGAATCTGACGAAGGCCTGGCAACTAGCACAGGTGCCGGTGGAAGTGCATGCCTATGCTGGTGGCGGACATGGCTTTGGGATGATGACGCGGCATTTGCCCTGTGATTATTGGATTGATCGTTGGTACGAATGGTTGGTATCGCAAGGCTTCCAGCCAGCATAACCACCAAATGCCGCGCATTCATAACCAGGGAACGTATGTGGGCGCAACATTCCCATGAGCACAGCCGTATGATGAATATTACGTTTTTCGCTCCAAGTATGGAATCTCTGTGAGCAGAAAAGTATTCAACTGGCCAATGTCTTTTCTTGTAGATAGTCCAAGCCATGCTGGAAAAATAGGATGGATGAGGAGGAACCAATGGTATTTCCCACAGAATATGGCTTGATTTTATTGGGAGCAATTACTGGAGTCGCATTGAGTGCATCAGTCGGGTTTCGCATTTTTGTGCCGTTTTTGGTGGCAGGTGTGGCCATCAAATTGGGGGCATTGCATGTCGCTCCTGATTTTGTATGGCTGTCGAGTTGGCCAGCCTTGGCGGTCTTTGTGGTGGCCACCGTGACCGAAGTGCTAGCCTATTACATCCCCGTAGTGGATCATGCCTTGGATGTGATTGGTTCGCCGGCGGCAGTGGTTGCCGGGACATTGTTGACCGCCGCGATGGTAGTAGGGATGGACGAATGGCTGCGTTGGTCGCTTGCGATTATCGCCGGTGGTGGGATTGCCGGCTCGCTTCATGTAGGTAAATCTCTGGTGCGAGGCGTGTCGACGGCCACGACCGCCGGGTTGGGGAATCCAATTATGGCCACCGGCGAAATAGTTGGTTCATTGACGACGTCAATCCTCGCGATGATTGCCCCTGTCGCGATGGGTGCGGTTGCAATTGTATCGTTGGTTATCGTGCTGTGGTTACTTGTGCGGCGCCGGCAACGGCAAGCGCTGGCATGAGTACCCTGCGGTTGTATTTGCACGACGACCAATGTGTGGCGACTACTGCTACCGTGCAGTCGGTAGTAGAAGGGGCATTTACGGTCGATCAAAGTCCTTTTTTTGTGGGTGGTGGCGGTCAACCGTGTGACATTGGTAGTATTGCCGGGATTGCGATTGATGGCGTTTCTGTGGACAGCGAAGATTGGGTCTGGCATCAGAGTGCGGCGGTGGTGACCGTCGGGCAACAAGTCGAATTATTGGTCGATGCCCCCCGTCGTGCCATATTGTCGCGCTATCATACCGCCTTGCACGTGCTTAATACCTTGGCGATGCAGCACTACCAGGCCTGGATTACCGGTGCACAGATGACTGCCGACTATGCGCGCATCGACTTTGCGATGACGTGGCTCGACCCGGTGGTGCTAGCCGATCTTGAGCAGCGCATGAACGAGACCCTCGCGGCTAATCACGCTGTGCGGGCCTATACAATGCCGGCCGAAGCATTTGGGCAACGCCCCGATTTGATTCGCACGTTGAATGTCAAACCGCCTGTTTATCACGGGGTGGTACGAATTGTCGAAATCGTCGGTTTTGATGGCCAAGCGTGTGGTGGTACACATGTCCGCAATACCCACGAAGTGGGCGCGTGTACGATTTTTA
>CALQBW020000142.1 GCA_943328915.2 Singulisphaera sp. GP187
AGATTTCGCTCGCCGCGCGTTTGCCGAAGGTTGGGTCGATGCCCAGCCCCGCATGGGCAAAGTCGATGGGGCTTTTTGTATTGGGTTGCAACACGACCAATCGCGAATCCTGATGAACTACAAGCCATCGATTGGCAGCATCATGACATTGGCGCACGAATTGGGCCACGCCTATCACAACCTCAATCTGGCTAGCCAGACACCGCTCAACCGCGATACACCGATGGCACTGGCCGAAACCGCGAGTATTTTTTGTGAAACGCTGACCCAAGCCGCGGCATTGACCCATGCCGATGCTACGGGGAAGCTCGAAATTCTCGAATCATCGCTCCAGCGTTCGTGCCAGATTGTCGTGGACATCACGAGCCGTTATTTGTTTGAAACGCGCCTCTTTGCTCAACGCCAACAGCGTGAATTATCATCCGATGAACTGTGTGGGCTGATGACCCAAGCCCAAAAAGAGACCTATGGCGATGGGCTCCAAGAAGCGACGCTCCACCCCTATATGTGGGCGGTCAAAGGGCATTATTACAGCACCGGGCGCTCGTTTTATAACTATCCCTATATGTTTGGACAATTGTTTGGCACCGGGCTGTATGCACTGTACGGCAACGACCCCGGCAGCTTCACGGCACGCTACGATACGCTGCTGAGTAGCACGGGGCGGGCAGATGCAGCCACATTGGCCAAAACGATGGGGATTGATATCACCCAACGTGCATTTTGGGAAGGGAGTTTGGCCGTGGTGGCCGATGAAGTGGCCCAATTCGAGGCGGTCGTGGCAGCGATCCAGTAAGCATTCGATACAACAACCCCGTGGTATGCATATGCATACCACGGGGTGTTTTTTATCCAGCGCACCAGAGTGATTGTCACCAACTGCTTTTTCACGCCAGCGCCGGTAGCTTTTTTCACAAAAAATAATGACTATGCAATACTAGGCACGAGCACGACTGCTACAGACACCATTTGCGGGTGGTGTGCTTGCACTGCGGCACGTATGGCGATGCGGATTGCGTCGCCTTGCTGGATGGTGAGGGTAGCCGGAATAGTGACTTCTAGCTCGCAGAGTAATTTGTGGCCATTCCAACGGACTTTTATGTGGCCCACTGAATGGACATCGGCGACGGCGGTGACTATTGTAGTAATTTGGCCGACAAGCGCTGGGTCAACGGCATCCATCAAGCGATACCAAATCATTTTGCAGGCATCGAAGGCAATGACGGCAATAGTGATGCCGATGGCGAGCCCAATGAGCGGATCGACAATGGGATAACCCAGCCATGTACCACCCACTGCGACTAACACGGCGAGTGAGGCAAAGCCATCGGTGCGTGTATGCAGCCCGTCGGCGACCATAGTGGCAGAGCCAATCTGGCGGCCAACCCGGATTTGCATGATGGCAATTGTTTCGTTGCCCACAAACCCCACCAATGCGGCCAAAGCAACCCAGCCGAGGTTGGAGAATGGCACGGGGTGGATGAAGCGGGTGATGGCTTCGTACACTGTATATCCGGCACTGAAAGTCAATGACGCCACCACAAAAATCCCGGCGATGTCTTCGGCTTTGCCATAGCCGTAGGTATAGCGGGTGGTTGCTACCCTGCGCGCCAGATAAAAGGCGAGGAGCAGGGGGATTTCGTTGATGGTGTCGCCCAAATTGTGGGCCATATCGGCCAGCAAGGCAGTACTATGGCTAATGGTCACCACGATTGCTTGGATGCTCGTCGTGAGGATGAGACCAAATAATGCCAACCAGACGGTACGGATACCTTGGTTGGTTGCCATTGTCGGGTCATTGGCAGCTTTGGCATGGTCGTGATAGCCATGGAAATAAAAGAGATGCGTTATGGTGCTCCACACGCCTGAGCGGTGCGGATGCTGATGGTCTTGCTCATTGTGGTTTTCAGAATGGTACATCTATCGCTCCATGGTACGGTTTATACCCCGGGCACGAATCGGTGTTTTTCAAACTATTTCTAACCTGGCTGAATCAGTAATTCACCAAATGTGAAACTGACAGGTACCCCATGGTTACGTTGATCAGCGACTTTTGAACAACAACTTTTGAACAACAACACCCCCGCACGTTTTGGCGCGTGCGGGGGTGTTGTGCAAATTGTAATTACCGCATATTTGCGATGACGGCGTTGGCAAATTCCGAAGTCTTGACTTCGGTTGCTCCTTCCATCAAGCGGGCAAAGTCATAGGTTACGACTTTGTCGCCGATGGTACGTTCGATGGCATCGACAATCATGTCGGCGGCTTCGCCCCAGCCCATGTGACGGAGCATCATATCGCCGCTCAGCACCACGCTACAAGGATTGACTTTATCGAGGTTGGCGTATTTGGGGGCGGTACCATGAGTCGCCTCAAAAATCGCATGCCCGCTGACATAGTTGATGTTGCCACCAGGTGCGATCCCAATCCCACCGACTTGGGCAGCCAAGGCATCACTCAGGTAGTCGCCATTGAGGTTGAGGGTGGCGATGACGTCAAAGTCTTCGGGGCGTGTCAATACTTGTTGTAAGGCAATATCGGCGATGGCATCTTTGACCAAAATCCGACCACTCGCCAAGGCGGCTTTTTGTTCGGCATTGGCAACGGATTCACCGTTGGCTGCTTTGGTGCGTTCCCATTGGGCCCAAGTATAGACTTTGTCGCCAAATACTTGTTCGGCCAGCTCGTAGCCCCAATCGAGGAAGGCACCTTCGGTGTACTTCATGATGTTGCCCTTGTGCACCAACGTCACGTTGCGGCGTTTGTGGGCAATGGCATATTCAATTGCCGAAAAAATTAAGCGCTGTGAACCCGTTTTGCTGACGGGCTTAATCCCCAAACCGACTTCAACAACGGCATTGTCGTTGCCGACGCGGCTGTTATATGCAGCGGTTTTTTCTGATGTACCAAAACGGATTTTGGCGAAATCTTTGGGGAAATTGGCTTGCATGAATTCAAGTAATTTCGCAGCCTCGGGTGAGCCTGCAACGTATTCAATACCGGCATAGATATCTTCCGTGTTTTCACGGAAGATCACCATATCGACTTTTTCGGGATGACGTACAGGGGAAGGGACACCGGTAAACCAGCGCACTGGGCGCAAACAGACATACAAATCAAGCATTTGGCGCAATGCCACATTGAGACTCCGCATCCCTTTACCGATGGGGGTAGTCAATGGGCCTTTAATGCCAACCAAATAGTGATTGAAGGCTTCAACGGTGGCATCGGGCAACCAATTTCCGGTTGCAGTGAATGCTTTTTCGCCGGCAAGGACTTCAAGCCACTCGATTTTGCGTTGGCCTTTGTAGGCTTTGGCAATTGCCGCATCAAAAATCCGCACACTGGCACGCCAAATATCTGGACCAGTGCCGTCACCTTCGACATACGGCACCACAGGGTTGTTTGGAACATGTAATTTTCCGTTTTTGATCGTAATTGCTTCGCCGTTTTTGGCACGAAACTGGGTAATGTCGCTCATCTGATCTTGCCTCGTATTCTTCAGGGGATGACGCGTACCAATCGGTACCTATACGCCAAAATGTTGATATCGAATGTTGGGCATTATACCACGAGTTATTTACATGAATGCTGAGTAACCCAAGCAGACTCCTCATGTATTCGTCATCATTGTTTGGAAAAAGCGGAGGTACTGGGAATTGCTGGATTCTCCAAATTTAACCAAAAACTCGCCAAATTGCGATTCTTGCGTTTGACACAAACGCTACAAAGCGTATAATGACGGCGAGGAAAAACTGCCCAAGCTCTATGATTGTCTTTTTTATCGAGGACGTGACCATGCTCGCTGCATACGTACCGATTCTAGCGATGTTGGGGATTGCCCTTTTCATCGCGGTGTTTGTCATCACCCTGTCGCGGTTTTTGGGGCCGGCAAAGCCGACCGTGCGCAAATTGGCTCCGTATGAATCGGGGATGGAACCGATTGGCGAAGCGAATCATCGCTTCCCTATCAAATTCAATTTGGTAGCGATGATTTTCATCTTGTTTGACATTGAAGTCAACTTCTTCTTCCCCTATGCATTGGTCTATCGCCAATTAGGCGTGCCAGGGCTGTACGAAATGGGGAGCTTCGTATTGGTGTTGCTCGTCGGTCTCTTCTATATCTGGAAAAAGGGAGCGCTCACATGGGAATAGAAACCAAAGCCGGCGATATGGGCGTCATTACCACTTCACTTGAAACAATGGTAAATTGGGGTCGCACCAATGCGATGTGGCCACTCTTGTTTGGCTTGGCTTGTTGTGCCATCGAAATGATGGGTGCCCAAGGCTCCAACTACGACTTGTCCCGTTTCGGGATGGAAATCAACCGTGCTTCGCCACGCCAAGCCGACCTCATCATCGTGGCCGGTCGCGTGTCGCGCAAAATGGCGCCGGTGATTCGCCGTCTCTACGATCAAATGTCCAACCCTAAGTGGGTCATCGCCATGGGAGACTGTGCGTCGTGTGGTGGTGTGTTTAACAACTACGCCGTCGTGCAAGGTGTCGACGAAGTCATCCCCGTCGATGTATATGTCGCTGGCTGCCCACCCCGCCCTGAGGCTCTGATCGATGGCATCATGCAGTTGCACCGCAAAGTCGAACGCATGAAGCTAGACGGCTCGCTCCGTGAGCGCGCGCCGATTCATGTGTAAACGAGGTTCGTAAAAATGGATAATGAAACGGTTATTGAGCGACTCCAAACAGAGTTTGGTGACAAAATTGGCCCGGTGAGTAGTATGTTGAGTGGCGAAGCCACTATCACTGTACCCCGCGAACAGATTGTCGCTGTGGCGCAGTTTTTGCGTGACGATAGCGCCCTGGCCTACAACTTCCTCGAAAACCTGTGTGGCGTCGATTATCTCGGCCGCCAACCACGCTTCGAAGTGGTCTATCACCTGTTATCCCATACCAATCGCCATCGCATCTGCCTCAAAGTAGGTCTCAGCGACAAAGACATTCATGTACCGACGTTAACAGGGTTGTGGCAAACAGCCAACTACCAAGAGCGTGAAGCCTATGACATGTTTGGAATTGTATTTGATGGGCACCCGGCGTTGGAACGTATTTTGATGCCTGACGACTGGTCTGGCTACCCCCAACGCAAAGACGTACCACTCGGCTACGAAGAAGTGGCTTTTACCAATACTGAAGCGCAGATCTCCGCACGCAAACCCTTTGCCGAAGAATAATCGGCGTTGGCGCAAGAGGGAATTATGACATTTATTGACCATAGCTTGTCGGTACCATCACCGCATAGCATTACTGATCCGGCCTTAGCCGGCAAAACAAACACCATGGTGCTCAACATGGGCCCTCATCACCCCAGCACCCACGGTGTGTTGCGCCTCGTGGTCGAACTCGACGGCGAAACCGTCGTCAATGTCGCCCCAGACGTCGGTTTTTTGCATACCGGCATCGAAAAAAACATGGAGTTCAAAACCTACCAGCAAGCAGTGGTGATGACCGATCGCACCGACTACCTGGCACCGCTGTCAAACAATCTCAGCTATGTGCTCGCCGTCGAAAAACTATTGGGCGTTGATATCCCCGAACGTCCCACCGTGGCTCGGGTGTTGCTCGTCGAATTGCAACGGATCTCCAGCCATCTCGTGTGGTTGAGCTCTCATGCGTTGGACCTAGCCGCCATGAGCGTCTTTTTGTATGGCTTCCGCGAACGCGAACAAATCCTCGACATCTTCGAAATGGTGTCCGGCGCGCGTATGATGACGAGTTACTTCCGCGTTGGCGGACTCGCCTATGATTTGCCCAATGACTTTTTGCCCACCGTCAAAGCGTTGCTCGACATTATGCCGAGCCGCATCGACGAATATGAATCGTTATTGACCAACAACATCATCTGGCAAGAACGCACCATGGGCGTCGGCGTCATTGATAGTGCAGCCGCCATCCAATACGGATTGACTGGCCCCGGCCTGCGCGCAACCGGCGTGGCCTGGGATTTGCGCAAAGACATGCCCTATTGTGGCTACGAAACGTACGACTTCAACGTCCCTATTGCCCAAAACGGCGATATCTACGATCGTTACCTCGTACGCATGGCCGAAATGCGTGAGAGCGTCAACATTGCGCTCCAAGCGTGGCAACGCCTCAAAGAAATGGGACCTGGTGTATTCCAGACCAGCAACCGCAAAGTATCACCCCCACCCAAAACCGAAATCACCCATAGCATGGAATCACTCATCCACCACTTCAAGCTGTGGACCGAGGGCTTCAAGCCGCCCCGTGGCGATGCCTTGGCTGCTATCGAATCCCCCCGTGGCGAATTAGCCACCTATATCGTCAGCGACGGTGGCCCAAAGCCGTACCGTGTGCATATGCGGACCCCGTCATTCATCAACCTGCAATCCTTGCCACACATGGCCAAAGGACAATTGATGGCTGACTTGGTCGCCTTG
>CALQBW020000143.1 GCA_943328915.2 Singulisphaera sp. GP187
AATCCCTGCGTTATAGGAGATAAATATAATTATTGTGACGAAAAAAAGACCACCTGGCCATGGCCGCTTGATGGCAAACCACAAACTACCAAGTATTGCCACAAAACATGCTGGCATCCACCACAATAATCCATAGAGTGGTCCAAATAAATAGGGAACTATTTGAAAATGAATGGGAACTATGCCGCTTGGAGAGCCATAAACGGTAAACCACGAGTGATAGAGGTATTGCCAGATGATGAATTGTGGCATGAGCATTATGAGACCACATATTGTACTAATGATGACGCCTTTTACTAACGTGTTGATGAGTGATCCTTGCTTGTGGCGTAATACAGACCATAGCTTATAAATCACAATTCCGAGTGGATATATCCCGAAGAGGATATTCATCCAGTAACTCAAAATCATTGCTCCGGTACTTAATCCAAAATAGACCCAGTGACGGGTTTGCGGCATTGGTGTGTCGATGATTTTCCAAGAAGTAATTACCATCAGGAGTGCAAATAATGTCGTGTAACTATGAGGGTAACTTCCTGCGACTTGGGTGTAATAAAGCCAATTTGAACC
Organism: Singulisphaera sp. GP187; assembly: GCA_943328915.2. GTDB lineage: Bacteria > Chloroflexota > Chloroflexia > Chloroflexales > Roseiflexaceae > UBA965. The sequence continues at coordinate 571 of CALQBW020000143.1, forward strand.
AATATGGAGTGTGATCGTTGTAAGCAGTGAGATATTGTTGGTGAACCAACGAGTGAGTAATAGATATACGAGATATAATCCGATTAATCCTGCCAAACTGCTACTAAATGTGATTAGTGCTTTATACGGTAATGTATAGCCATCGACTTTCCAATCCCCACCAACAAAATTAGCCAGTAAGGTTACGCCATGGGCTACATACCAAAATGGTGCCCAAATAATAGCTGGTCCAATACTCCATGGATTGATCGTGTATCCAGTTGGCTCATACACGGGAAATGTTGCAATTGACGGTAGCGGTGATTGTGTTTTATCAAATTCATTTGCAAATTGCCAGTCACCATCGATACCATACGAGCGAATATATGCGTAATAACCGACCCCGTCAGAAGAAATTGCAGGGGAGAAAAATAACACTGTACTGAGAATCCATACCACCCCGATGATAATATAGGGTGTCTGTGCTGATTGTTTCACCCGTTGCCATAGCACTCCCCCTACTACTCCAGCTAGGCCCATACAGGCTACAAATTGAACGGTTGGTTGAATCGCCGTGGTGTGCCAAGGACTGAATATATTTACTAAAGTCATAGAGATAAGATAACCGATGGCAATAATTGGCATCGACCAATGTGGCGCCCCCATACACAAAAAAAGCACACACAGTAGGAGAATACTTGCGGGGATTCCCCCCACGAGTGCGGGGATTTGTGTCGCTGATACCGTAAGTAAATTATCACTTACTGCTTGCCATGAAATCGTCAAAAACATCATACCCACAGTCCGTTTATCAATTTTATGGGGAGTGATTGCTCGCAATAAGAGGTCAAATTTCGGCTCAGCGGGCATCAAAAAATGCGCATTCCTAACCATCGTTGATTGCGTAATGATTGTCACTTGCCGCAATGGAGTGAAAACGTCGATTGCACCAAATGGCGAATAATAGCGCATGTGGATAATTCTTTGTTGGGCAGGAATAGGCCAGAAGTGAATAAAAAGCTCTGGTTTTGTCCAATAAAATATGCTCTGTATTAACGCGTTTTGCCCGGGTAGTTGTGCTGAAAATTCTTCTGCAAGCAATCCATCTGCAACACTATCAGCGGTGAGCGCAAAGGCGTTTTCTTGATTGTGCGTGAAGAAATACTGTTCTAAAAAGATGCTACTGAGCAAAATGCCAAGCAAAATAACGGCAGACCATATCGTGATACGACGAAATTGCATTCCGACACACTCTTCTTTAGCATATGATAACCTTATGTTTCCCATTGTAACAAAAATAGTAAGAAGATATATGGTTACCTAGTTACTCTTTGCAACGATGTGAAGTTCGTATTTATTCAGAAATGCAATTGGAATTGCATATTCAATCTGCAATCTCATTGGAAGTTTCGCCGTTTGTATAGCCATTTACATTGTATTTCATGGTATGATAAATCGATGAAGCGATTCGGTATGACATTATTAATTGTGTTAAGCATCATGACACTGACTGCATGTACTGATAGTACCACGTCACCAGTGCTGATTTCTGATGCATCGTTTAGTGGTGGTGGTACTAGTCCGGAAATCACCGTAGAAAATTTCTTGAATGACCTCAATAAAGCACTCAAAGACCCTACCATTAATCGCACTGATGTGCGTGACCAATGGGCCGACACGCTTTCTAATTATTTTGTGCCGGTAGAGCGCAACACGCAACGAATAGCAATTCGAAGTTCGTTGGATAATTTTGCTGCTGGCGTGGCACAGCTCAATGTTGATGAAACGGTATCATTCGATATTCAATTTGAGCCAGCACGGCGTATCAAAGATGTCGACGATACGGTGATTGTTGAAGTGCCTAATGCCAAGATCGCAATGGTGATAAACCGTAACTCAAATCGAGGGAATATCGCTATTTGGTCACAAAATGAATCCCTCGGGTATTTAATTGGTAATAATAGCAATACTTTCCCGGTGGTGCATGTTGGTGTACGTTGGTTTTTGACGGAAAATTAAAGACGTAACCACTGGAATAGTGAAGCTGCATGTAGGTTTTCAAGCGCAGAACAAAGTTGTGTTGTGTGTTGACGAATAGTCTGATCGTGTCACGTACGTGACAGTATGCATGTGAGGAGAGAGTCATGGCGGTGAAGCCACCAACACAAGAGCAGGGTTTACTTGCCATATTGCGCGATTCGCTTCGGGTGGCAATTCGTACGTGGTGGCATCGTCGACGTCGCCCGAAATTTGGTGATGTACCGACTCAGGGCGGATCCCATCAATCAGTATCATTAGACGAAAATCAAATTGCTTTTAATCTCGATGATAATGGGCCCACGCTGATTATTCCTCCACCATCCAGGCCAAAACTCACGCAAGTTCCTGTCATGAATAAGGTTCGACTTGCGGCCTCAAAAGTTACCATTCCGCAACTCCCACATTGGTCGTTCCCAGATGTCACAACAAACTTTTCCTTTGATGTTTGGACGTGGCTTATGTGGGCTGCGATGTTTATGACGGTATTTATACGGTTTTATCGTATTGATACGCTTCAAGGGGAAATGTATGGTGATATCGAAATTGTACAAACATATACCAAGAGTGTTTTGCGCGGCGATTGGCCATGGTTATTTTCTTTAAGTTCTGGCCCGCTCTATCATTACATGATAGCCCCACTCATTGGGTTTATTGGTACTGGATTTGATCAAATTAAAGTTGCTTCTATTTTGACGAGCTTAGGGATTGTGGCATTAATTGCCGGGATTGCGCGTCAAATTGCAGGACGGAAGTTAGGCGTAATTGCCGTAGCGGTTGCTGGCAGTGGATCGTGGCTTTTGATCTTCAGCAGGTTGGGCAACTCACAAATTTTTGTCCCACTGGTCACAATCAGTACCGTGTACCTCCTTTTGCGCTATATCAATACCCAACGCGTTGGGTGGTTGTACGCGTCAGCATTAATAGCCACATTTGGGCTATATTCGTATCCACAATCGTTTGTTGTACCGCCAGTGATGTTGCTGACAGTTATCGCGTTGTGGCAAACCAAAGTGATTCGCAAACGTCAAGATATCGTGCGTTATACCGTCATTTTAATAGTAGGTTCGTTGCCTTTTGTAATGATGTACTTGAATAATCCTGACTCAATTACAGGGAATTATATAAGCGAAAAATTTGAAACCACTGATTTATCGTCAGGTCGTATCTTGGATATTTTATCACGTGGTGTTGGTGCTTACTTTACCAGCGGTGATACTGTATTTCGTAGTAACCCGGGTGGGTTGGCACATATTGACATAATCAGTAGTGTATTGTTTGTGATCGGGATTGCGAGTTGCTTCCGCGCTAATGTGCGTGCCAAAGCGGTATTGCTGATTATTCCATTTTTGTTGTTGCATATACCCTCATTGCTGGTATTGCGTTATCCCGAGCAAGTACCGTCGGCCTCACGGAGTATTGGGGCCGCTCCATTTGTCTATTTGTTTGTTGCGATGGGGTTGTACGAGATATACAATTCCCTCAAAGGGCGATGGGCAGATGTGTCGGGCTTACTTGTATTAGTGTTGTTTGGTGTTTCTTTCCAACAAAATATCGATCGGTATTTCAATCAATATATTTCTGGTATGCCGTATCGGGACGTGCCAATAGGGCGCATGATCGTCAAGTATGCCGATATGTTATCTCCTGACACTTCCGTGTATATTGCGGGGTGTTGTTGGCGTGATACTTCGCCAGAACCATATTTTACGCAAATTCAAATGCAGCACCCAGCCATGCTCAAACGATTTGATCCCGCAGAATCATTGACCTGTGATACCCTTGCCCAAACAGATCGTCCTGCGGTGATGATTTGGACGTTTGAAGCGCCGTTACCATCGCCAAATGTCGAAGCATGCAAAGATCAATTCCGTCCAGTACTCCATGCGATGCCCGACGGCACGCCGTTGTTTTATAGCTCGGCATTGCTCGGGACAGCGATTCCAGGCACACCACCTGTTCCGACGCAGGTAATCACCCAAGAAACGATAGCACCACCTGAGCCGCAGCCAGATACTTCGACTACGCCGATCGAATCGTCACCAGGTACATCAACCACCGCAACCGTTGCAGTCTATGGAGTGCAAGCGAATGTAATGATATCGCCCATAGATACCGGCTCGATTCCGGATTTGTTCGATAATAATCCTGACACGTTGGTGCGCAGTGATGGCACAAGTACTGCATTTACGCTTGATTTGCAGTTAGAGCAGGCATTACCCACCAAAACACTCACGTTTGCACTTGGTGGTATGCATGATTTTGTGGCGGATATCATCATCAAAACTGCTGATGGTGACCAACAATTCTCGCAGCGCTTCCCGACTGCAGATTCTGATCAAGTTGTGGTGTTTACGTTGCCATCACAATTCGCGATTATCTCGCTCCAAGCAGTATTGACCGAGCAAAATGTGCCGTCTGATCTGCAAACGCATATTCATGTACGTGATGTGAAATTTGCTCCATAGCACGAATACAATCACCCCTTCACATATACGTGAAGGGGTGATTTTTTGCGGAAAAATCATTGTGCAAGGGTGACGATCGTCCGTCCGATGCGCTCGCCATTGAGCATAGCGACACATGCGTCTGGGACATCGGCGAGCATAATTGAATGAATCATATGCGCCAATCGCGTACGGTCCCAATGGGTTGCCACGAAATTCCACGCTGCATCGACCTGCGCTTGCGGTCCATTGACCGACTCAATGCCAATAAGTTGGATGCCCCGTAATATTAAGGGATAGACGGTGAGGTCAAGTTCAGCGCCGCCAGCATGGCCACAGAGCGTGACTACACCACCATAGGCGGTGGTGCGAATCGCTGCACTGCCTACTGGCCCGCCAACGGTATCAACCACTGCCGCCCAACGCTCGCGTTCGAGAGGTTTGTCGCCTGCAATCTCATCGCGACCAATGACCATCTTTGCCCCACAACGGCGTAAATCATCGGCGAGAGCTGGGCGGCCGGTGACTGCAGTAACGGTAAAGCCTTGCTGTGCGAGCAATGCTATTGCGTGCATCCCGACCCCGCCACTAGCCCCTGTCACCAATACCGGACGCTCGCTGGGGGCGATGCCCGCGCGCATAATCGCCGTCACTGACATGGCTGCGGTAATCCCAGCGGTGCCAATTGCCATGGCATCAGCAAGAGTTAACCCTGCCGGCAGGCGGGTAAGGATGTCCCCAGATTGGCATGTCATGGTACTGTAGCCGCCAGAGCGCCGTTCGCCGATGCCCCGCCCTGCAATTACCACATGATCTCCAATCTGCCAGCGTGGATCGTGTGTAGCGGTGATGGTGCCTGCCAAATCAATCCCAGGCACCATCGGGAAGCTCCGTAATATGGGGGCACGATTGGTGACCGCCAAGGCATCTTTGTAGTTAATCCCTGAATATTCTACGGCTATGGTTGTATTGCCAGTCGGAAGCGTATCACTCTCAGTAATATTGAAAACTGGGGGGGCATTTTGATCAGGGCGGGTCGCAAGTAATGTACGCATATGTGCTGACCTCTGTGTGCAAAAAACATAAACCTATTGTCACATAAAAACATCCACCACATGCAAATGCATGCGGTGGATGTGAGGTAACATGATTTATCGTATATCCGGAAGCAATGTGTAATCTGGGAAGTTGCCATACAAGCGTTCACCTGGCTGCCCCACCGTAATTGATTGCACCAAGTATTTGCCACCCACAAAGCACCCCTTCCATGATTGCCCAATCCCACCAAAGGTCTCATCACGGTCGCCACGTGAACGGATTTTATTGAG
>CALQBW020000144.1 GCA_943328915.2 Singulisphaera sp. GP187
CCACCATCGCTGATGGCTTTAGTAGCAACGCACTGCAATTGCTGAATAGTAGCGATGGTATCCAAACTGGGTATATCCTGCGTTCAAGCGATGGCATCAGCAAAAGCGTAGCATTGCGCTTTGCGCTCAATAAGACCACCACATCTGGGCTACTGGCGTGGATCCAAGCACCGGCCCTCACCAATTCTTTGGCGATGCAAGTCGAATTTGATCAAGCCCTGCAACGCCTGGTAGTCAAAATCAATGACCAAACCACTACGCTTCTCTCCGCAGATGAATCTGCCATGCTCATTAACGACAGTAATTGGCATACGTTGGTATTGACCAGTGTCGGCACCAGTACAGGCGAAACCATCAGCCTCTTCCTCGATGATAAACAACTCATCAATGGCCAGGCGCTGGCTGGCCACTGGAATGGCGCACTCTTAGGAATCGGCGCACTGACCGGTGTGGTGGGTTATAGCGGCCGTGGCACAACAAGTACCGCTGCTGTCTCTAGCATGATTGACGATGTTGCAGTATTTAAAAGTGCCTTGAGTATGGGGAATGTCATCGACTATGGCCTTGGCTATAGCACGGTGTTGTACGCCCCCCTCGATGATGCCAATGTAACACGAGGCGCACAGATCCGCGATGCCTCGCCCTACAATCTGGCAGGCATCGTCACCAGTAGTGACGCAAATCTCAAAAGTGTGGTTGGTTCCATCGGCACTGCAGCCATGAATTTCGATGGCAATGATGCCGTCGTATTCCGCGATGAAAATGGTCGAACATTTGCCCCCCGCAATCAACCATGGAGTCTATCAACGTGGGTTACGCCCAAACTAGCCAGCCAAAGCCAAACCATTGTGCAAGGCATTACCAATGGCTATAGCTACACCTTGACCCTCGATGTGGGCCGACCACGCTTTGTGATGGATGGGATTAATTTGCTGGCCAGCAATCAAATCAGTACTACCGTCGCCAGCAACATTGTCGTGACAGCCAATGGCAGCAATTGGACTATGCTGGTCAATGGCAACAACGTCGCCTCAGCCAGTGTGACTGCAGGTACGTCATTCCCTAGTACCACCACCAAAACACTATCGTTTACGAATCAACAACAATCGTCAACGGTGAATGCCGCCAACCTCGCCAACGATGCGAGTAACGATACCTATTCCAAAACCAACCTCGACAACAACCCCTACTGGGTGGCAAGTAACCCGAATGGCAGTGAGCCGATCCACCAAATGGTGATTTCAGCCCGGGCAAACACGGCAGTCCCCCTGCAAAACTTCTACGTGTTTGTCTATGGAACGCTGGCCACGCCAACTGGCTGGGATAGCATTGCCAAACTCAAACAAACCGCGACGTGGTATTACTACCAAGCAGACGTGGTCAATGATCATGTGGTTATCCCTCTGCCTGCGGGAATTTCCGGGAGCAACGTCCGTATTGTTGCCGAGGGCAACAACCGCGTATTAGCGCTCAGCGACGTCCAAATCCAGCAGCTCCCAGAAGTGCGCATCGGTGCAGGATTTACCGGCGTCATTGATGATGTGCGCATCTATCGGCGGGTGCTCAACAATGACGATATCATCCGCTTACGTGCCATGGCCTGGCGCACAAGTACCCTCACCGAGCGGATTGATGGCTATGGCTGGCAACAAAGTCAGATCGCAGGGATTGAGGCCAATGCCAACCTGCAAAGCATGACGAGCGATCGCAACGGCAATTCACTGTTGAATAGCGGCGAAACACCTCTGTGGAATGGCAGTATCGATACCCTGGCTCCGCGGATTACCACCGCCACCACAAATGGCACGTACACCATGTCCGTTGCCGACCGCAATTTAGACTCTACTCAAATCGCCACGCCCTGTGGCAACACGTTGTCGGTCACGGCCCAACAACCCAATTCACTCTGGTTCCTGCAACACATGAGTGTGCTGGATGGCACGTTTAGCCCGCTCGTCAAAATTAATGGTGAATGCCCGATTTCTAGTAGTCCCGAATTAGTGCGGAGCAATAGCCAAGTTATCAGTCAAACGACTGCATTAGTTTATGGCAGTCGCTATGCATATCTGGGTGGCAGCAATCAGCTAGCAGTCGTCGATGTACGCCCGGGCAAATCGATGCTGCTCCGTACGATTGCCACCACCGGCACCATCACCCAACTAGCAGTGAACGCGCCCAAAACGCTGTTGTATGCGCTCAGTATCCAAGCGAACCAATCAATTTTGACCATCTACAATATCGCAACCAATCCGCTCGTACCGAGCAAGGTCGGGACATTGGCAATCGATATGGCGACTGGAGTGACATTCAGCGATATGGGTATCGCAAGTGTCAATGGCGCCGACACGTTTGTGATGCTCATTGACTCGAGTAGCCCCCAAAACATCATCAGTATCAATGTCAGCAATCCCGCAACACTAGCACGGGGCGTAAGTACCGTCAACGATGGCGCATGGATCTATGACATGGCGGTGCAAAACGATTTGCTCGTATTTGCGCGCGAAATAGGCGGAGTCGGCATTTATCGGATTGGCAACTTTGGGAATTTAGATGCCCTTGATCAATATTTGACTGACGGGTATGCCCACAAAGTCTTTTTCAATAACAAAGATCTCATCATCCTTGACGATGACGAAACATACGATGGCACCACTGCCCCTACCAGTGCCAATACGCTCATCACCGTACCATTGATTGATTCTTGGGTGGATGGCAAGGCATTGCTTACCAGTCCGTTAACCAAGCGCAGTGAATATCACCACAACACCCCCATTGATGGGGATAGTGTGAATTGGTATCGCATCCACGATGTGGTGCCCTATATCAACAACGAAATAATGCTGTTGAGTGGGAATCTGGCACCAACGACCAACCAACGGATTTCGATTATCAATACGCTGACAAATCCTGCTAGTCTCGTGAGTGACGCCCGCCTAAACGGCAGTGAAACAATCAGAATCGCGAGTAATGGACAGCAAGCGGTGGTACTCAACAAACAACTCACGACGGTAACGATGACCGGCTATCAGGTCAGTGATGCCCGGCTCAGTACCTATGCCTGTGACCAACGCAACAACTGTACGACCGTCCAATCGCCGTCGAGTACACCAATCATCCTCGGACAAGATCCGCCGCTACAAAACAGTGTCCGCATCCTCAATCAAACCAACAACTTTAGTGCGGCGACACAAACCGTGTATGTCAGCGCCGAATCGACCACAGGCATCAGCACCATCTTGCTACGGGCCAACAACCAGATTGTCGCCAGCGTGCCAATCAGCCCGACACTGCAACGTGCCGAAGCCGAGTTTAATTTGAGTCTGCCGAGTGGGGTCTATACGCTAACTGCCCAACTGCGCGATACCCAACCAATAACCACCACCAGTGTCGTCCTCAAAACCGCCGTTGATGTGACCGCGCCCCAAGTCAAAGTCGTCGATGCAGTGCTTGGGAATACGCAACTAGTCAATGAACTATTTGTTATTCGGCTGGTCATCACCGATGATATTGGGCTCGACAACCTGCAAATCATCAACAAACTCACCAATGCAAATATCCCCTATACTAGCAAACGACGCGCCTATAACAATAGTTGCCGCTGTGTGGTAAGTGACATCACACTGACATACAATCGGCGTGCGAGCGATGGGAGCGGTCTTCCCGTACGGATTATTGCCAATGACAATGCCGGGCGCAGTACCGCCGTCGATACCAGCATCATATTCGATACCGTACCGCCACTAATTAGTGATCCAACCATCAATGCCATCATCAATGGTACTGCGACAGTTTTGCAAGCAGAGCAAGTTGTCCCCATTACCACCAGCATGGATCTCAACGTGGCATGGAGTAAAGTCAGCGATGTGTCGAATATCACCCTGCACCAAGTAGAATACAAAGTCAAAACGTTGAGTGGTACCAGTGCCTATACCAGCACATTAGCTGCCAGTGGCTTCAGTAGTGCCGCAGGCAAGAGCGCCATCACCAATAGCCCCGAGGCTAGTCGGTTGACGACCGCCATGCGCACCCGTGACATTCTTGGCAATGAAGGCGTGACCGTATTACCACCAATCTATATTGACACATCCAAAACTCCTGACTACACGCTACTGAGTGGCGATGATCCTACGTATCGCGGATTTTTGGGTAATGGTTGTGCCACCCTCGGCGAAGATCGCCGCGCCACCAATCTCGACATCCAGCGCTTTGGGATAACCTGGGATTCCCAAGCAATCCGGCTCAATTGGCAAGGTGCAGATTGGGAATACGACGGCGATTTGTTTATCTACCTCGATAGCAAAGTGGGTGGTACGGTCAAGACATACCGCCCAAGTAATTACACCCAGACCATTAGCGACAGTGTTTCACTCGGTGAATCGTATATCACCTTGCCAGTAAACACCGCCGCCCGTGGCTATGCCGCCACAAGCTCGCTTGCTGCTTATGTCAACGCATTCCAAACCAAATTAGTCCAAAGCCAGCAAGGCATTCGCACCAGTAGTACCCAAGGCTCAGACTATGTGATTCACATCCAAAATCGCAGCGTAGCCCAAATTTTGCGCTGGAATGATGCCACTGATTCGTGGGTGAGCGACGGAGAAGTTCCTTCCTACCGCTACGCGGATGAGCTCGGCATCAAACAAACCGACATACGGGTGGGCTTTAATCAAATCGGCTACACAGTAGGGAATCCCTTTGGTGTGGTAGCCTTTGCCGTGGCCCCCAACAAATTCATGCCGTGGGCCACCTTCCCCAACACCAACCCCATCCGTACCGCACAAGGCTCGGATGCGATAGTGATTACCCCCATGCTCAACGGCTATGGCTGGAGTAATTTAGGTGCTAACGTATGTCCCAACACGGCGGTGCTCAATCCCGACACCACCCGGGTCGTTGCCACCCTCTCTAGCACTCCCAATGGCGTCTTTCAACGTGCCATTGCCGACAATTTCGCCAACACAGAACCGGACGCCATTACCCAAATTATTACCGAAACGAATTCGTTATGTAATGCACTTGCAAATAACTCGTGGTGTACGAACGTCGCCCAATATGCTATCACCAATAATAAAGGATCAGCGTTATTGGATAGTTTGGGGAGTCGTCTCAGGAGCGAACAAAACCCGGTGGTTGGTGATGGTTCAGTAGTGACCTACACCCTGACCATTCAGAACCCTACCGCCAAAAAGACACGTGCCATGTACGCCATCGTACAGAGCTATGGTGGTATCTGGTTGACGGATGGGAATAGTAGCGGGACCCCTCCTGTTGCCATCATTGGCGGTGGCAATTATGACTATTACGATATTCCGGTAGGGAGTGGCTTACGCGACTATCACCTGATTCGCTTCAATCCAATCGATGCAAGTAGTAGTCAAACATTCAGCTTCCTTGCCAAAATTGACCCCAACAAGGCCCAAGCCAATAGTAGCGATCGCATCAAAACCAGTGCGATTGCCAAAATCGAAGTGCGCCTGACGGATGACGGCACCGCCACCAGCATCAATCAAGCCCGTACTGTCGAATGGTTGAATGCGGCAGTCGCAATTGATACTGCCCCACCCAGCCAAATCTTGCCCGACAACCAAGCAGTGGTCAAACGTGGGGCATTGAGCGTAACAGGGAATGTAACCGATGCATCTGCGGTATCTTCGGTACTGATGGAATACTCAACCAACGTCAATAGCACCGCCACACAAATAGACTGTGGCGCCGCCGTCAATGGACGCTGGGCCTGCCCCATCACCCTCGCCAACACCGTCACGCAGCTCTCCTATCGCTTGCGGGCCAGCGACGTCTATAATCAACAATCCGATTGGACAGCGTGGTACGGCGCGGTTGTCGATAGCACGCCGCCCACACTCAGTTTTTCCCTACAAACCGAAAGCATGGTGGCTGCCGCCTATGTGGGCGGAAGTGCCATTAGCATCGGTGGTCTTATCAGCGATACCTTCAATCAAGCCACCGTCAAAATCTGTGACGAAGATCAAGGTACCTGTGAAAACGCCACGACCACCACCACGACCAGTGCCACACCTGATGACATCAGTGCCAGTAGTTCACCAAACAGTGCAGTTACTGCACAGCCGTGTGCCAGTAGCGACATCGCTGATTACACCGCCTTCGCCATAAGCCAAACCAGTGCCGCCGCCGTGGCTCGGATTAGTAGCATCACTGTCGACGTCAAAGTCACTTCGGCTGCCGCCCATACTCTCAACTTGTGGCTCAAATCGCCATCAGGTACATTGGTGCCGTTGCTCACCTCATTACGCCCAGCGGCAATCAACCTCCACGCCCTGTTTGCCAATGACGGACTTATTAGCACCGCCAGTCTGACGGGTACCGTAGATATTAATGGCGA
>CALQBW020000145.1 GCA_943328915.2 Singulisphaera sp. GP187
GACGAAATGCGCACGGCATATTTAGATTATGCCATGTCGGTTATCGTTTCTCGAGCGCTTCCCGACACTCGCGACGGGCTAAAACCAGTTCAAACCCGTATCCTATATGGCATGTGGGAAATGGGGATGCGCAGTAATCAACCCTCTAAAAAATGCGCTCGTATTGTCGGTGACGTGCTTGGCAAAATGCACCCCCACGGTGATAGTTCAGTCTACGACGCATTGGCACGCCTTGCGCAACCATGGAACATGCGCTACCCGCTCATCGATGGTCAAGGGAATTTTGGTAGCATCGACGGCGATCCACCAGCTGCTATGCGTTACACCGAAGCCCGTTTGTCTGCGATCGCTGAAGAAATGTTATTTGATATCGATCGGAATACTGTCGACTTCCGCGATAATTTCGACGGGACATTCCGTGAACCTACCGTATTGCCGGCCCGACTGCCCAATTTACTCCTCAATGGGGCCAACGGCATCGCAGTTGGTATGGCTACCAATATTCCACCACACAATCTCAATGAAATTTGTCAGGCAATTACCTTTCTAATCGATAATCCCGACGCAACCGTCGAAGATTTGATCAAATTCGTACCCGGACCAGATCTCCCAACCGGCGGGTTGATTCTAGGGAACGAGGGTATCAATGCAGCCTATAGTACTGGTCGTGGACAAATCACCATTCGTGCCAAAGCCCACGTAGAAGAAGGAACACGTAATTCGCACCAAATCATCGTGACCGAATTGCCCTTCCAAGTCAATAAAGCACGCCTGCAAGAACGGATAGCTGAACTCGTTCGCGAAAAGAAAATCGAAGGCATTCGCGATATCCGAGATGAATCAGACCGCACCGGGATGCGTGTTGTGATCATGCTCAAGCAAGATGCACAACCACGCAAAGTCCTCAATGCGTTATACAAACATACCCAGATGCAAACTTCATTTGGCATCAACATGTTGTCATTGATAGAACGCGGGTTACAACCACGGCTGATGACATTGAAGCGCATGCTTCAAGAATATATCGATCACCGTCGCGAAGTAATCCGCCGCCGAAGTGAATTTGACCTCGAAAAAGCTCGTGCGCGCGCACACATCCTGGAAGGATTAACCCGCGCAATCGACATCCTCGATGAAGTGATTCATGCAATTCGGGAGTCACGCTCACGAGAGACGGCGCGCAACAATTTAATCCGTAATTTTTCATTCAGTGAAGCACAAGCAAACGCAATTCTTGACATGCAACTTGGGCGCTTAGCCGCTCTTGAACGTAAGCGTCTCGAAGAAGAATTAGCCGAAGTGCGCAAAACAATAAGCGAACTCGAGGAAGTCCTCAACAACGAAGTAAAACTCAACGGGCTCATCAAAGCCGATCTTAAATATTTGATGGAAAAATACGGTGATGCCCGGCGCACTCAAATCATCTACGGTGTCAATGGTGAAGTCAATGATGAAGATCTCATCCCAGACGAAAAACTATTGATTACCTTGTCAAACCGTGGCTACATCAAAAGCCAGTCACCAGATACATTCCGCACCCAAAAACGTGGTGGTAAAGGAATTCGTGGATCTGGAACACGTGATGAAGACGTAATGAGTCATATTTTGATGTGCAATACAATGCATGATTTGTTATTTTTCACCAACTCAGGCCGCGTCTACCGCCTCAAAGCCCACGAAGTGCCGGACGCGAGCCGCACTGCAAAAGGGTTACCATTAGTCAACCTGATTGACCTACAAGCACATGAACATGTGACATCAGTCTTATCAGTTCCCGACTATGCCCAAGCCAAATATTTGTTGATGGCAACGCGTCGTGGCAAAATCAAACGCACCACCCTAGAAGACTATAGCTCAGTCCGTTCAAACGGGCTTCTAGCCATTGGGTTAGATGAGGGTGACGAACTCGGTTGGGTCACTACTACAATGGGCGAAGAATATATCATGCTCACCACCCGCCTTGGCAAAACATTGCGCTTCAAACAAGCCCAAGTTCGCCCGATGGGTCGCCCAGCCGGTGGCGTCCGTGGGATTAGCCTGCGTGTAGGCGATGAAGTGATTAGTATGGATGTGGTCAGTCCTGAGGTCGAAAACACAGCGCAGCTTGTCATCATTGGAAGGAACGGCAAAGGCAAACGGACCCCAGTAAAACTCTATCGTCCGAAAGGTCGTGGGACACAAGGCATGCAAACGATGACCCTTACCGACGGCGATACAGTTGCGATTGCTCGGGTTATCGATGCAGATATGTTGCTTACCTTCATTACCAGTAACGGAATCGTACTCAAAACACAAGCAAGCGAAATTCGTGCCTGTGGACGCAGCGCCCAAGGCGTACGCATCTTGTCATTGAATGAAAATGACGCAGTGGTCGCAATGGTTGCTGATGACCCCGAAAACGAAGACCAAAAGCACAAACGCATCCTGGATATTGGCGACATGATTGGCGTCGATATGTTCGAAGAAGGCGAAGAAAGCGATGAAGGCGAAGAAGGCGCTCCAATCGCCGACGAATAAAGGAATAGCCAGAGTATTATTTTCTCGAGCAAAAACAACTTAACGCGCCTTTGACAACGTGATTGTAAAAGGCGCGTGTTCTTAACAAAATTCTATTACACAAATTAATTTAATAGCGGATTACTAGCTGGTACTCGTTTCATCATTCACCATGGGTGGCGTGACAGAAACACTCAAATCAGCCATTTTGTAGCCGATCCCTCGCACAGTCAAAATACGACGAGGTTTTGACGGTTCGACCTCTATTTTTTCACGCAAGCGGCGTACGCAAACGTCGACCAAGTTAGTTTCACCAACGTAATCATAGCCCCACACTTCTTGGAACAACGTTTCACGATCAAATACTTCACTGTAATTTGCTGCCAAAAAGTACAACAGCTCAAACTCCATCGGGGTTAAATTAACTTCGGCACCTGCCAGTGTGACTCGATGTCGTGGCGCATCAATTTCAATATCACCAACACGAATGATAGATGGTGCTTGACGATTTTTCACCCCATCAACGCGCCGTAAAATTGCTTCAATTCGTGCAATCACTTCAACTGTCTTGAATGGTTTCGTAATATAATCATCACTGCCAAGCTCAAAACCCTGAACAATATCATCACTCCCATCGCGCGCAGTAAGCATGATAATAGGCACATCCGATTGTTCTCTGATACGCTTACATGCTTCGAATCCATCGACATAGGGCATCATTACATCAAGCAAGACTATATCAAAGGTACTTTCATTAAATGCTTTTAATGCTTCTAAGCCATTTTTCACAACAACCACTTCAAAACGAGGTCCACTCAATGTAACTTGAATCAGCGTTGCAATAGACGGGTCATCATCTGCAAATAAAATGCGACGAGGGGACTGTTGGTCAGCTTGGCCGATCGTTCTTCGCGTCAACTTCATCGTAGTACCACCTTTTGTAGTAAAATATATGACCAAAAAAATTACGCTCGCTAGCGCTTCGCCCAAGACAACAGACGCAGTGACCGCAAATATAATATGAGAAACACCACGAAAATCCCGATTAATTGAATGTAAATCAATTAATCGTATTATACACCATCGATTAAACTCGTCAATGCGTCGTAGTACGATATACCGTAGTAATTATTTCCACCATATAATTTTAAATTTTGGCCAAAATTAGCGATCGTCAGTGACAGAAGTGAGTGCTTCAGCTGAGGGACGATATTCAAGAGTCGGAGGTAGGATGCCATTCACAACGTCGGCATTGATAATACACCGTGCCAGATTTGGTTGGGAAGGAGCATCATACATCACATTTACAAGCACGCCTTCGAGAATGCTTCGCAACGCACGTGCACCTGTACCTGAACGAATGGCTGCATCTGCAATAGCATCAATAGCATCATCAGTAAGTTCGAGCGCTACGTCATCCATCGCCAATAGGCGCTGATATTGTTTGACGACCGCGTTCTTGGGTTCGGTCAAAATTCTTCGCATCGCATCACGATCAAGGGGTTGTAACGGAGCTATCACTGGAATACGTCCGATAAACTCGGGGATAAATCCATATTTCAGTAAATCATCTGGAATAACCTGATCAAGGAAATGAGTCGAAGTGGCGGTTGTCGGCGGGGGGGTGGTAGGGGCACCTCCAGAAGAAAATCCAATGGCACGATGTTTCCCAACCCGGTCGCCGATTATTTTGTCTATCCCTTCGAACGCCCCACCACAGATAAAAAGTACTTGCGATGTATCAAATGCGATATATTCTTGTTGCGGGTGCTTGCGTCCTGATGTGGGCGGGACATGGGCAACTGAGCCTTCAAGGATTTTGAGCAACGCTTGTTGCACCCCTTCACCAGACACATCACGGGTAATTGACGGGTTATCCGACTTACGCGCAATTTTGTCGATTTCGTCGATATACAAAATACCTGTTTTAGCGCGTTCGATATCACCATCTGCAGCTTGAATCAAACGAAGCAGGATTGTTTCGACATCTTCACCAACATACCCGGCTTCAGTCAACGCAGTGGCATCAGCGATTGCAAAAGGCACGTCAAGCGCTTTGGCGAGAGTTTGAGCAAGAAGTGTTTTGCCACTCCCAGTTGGTCCAATCAATAACACATTACTTTTGCCAATTTCGACGTCATTAAGCGTTTGATTGGCACGAATTCGCTTGTAGTGGTTATAAACGGCAACAGCCAACATCACCTTTGCACGATTTTGCCCGATAACATAGTCATCGAGATTAGCACGCAGATGATGCGGTACCGGCAAGGGTTGATTGGACATAGCCACTGGAGGTGTGGCCGGCTGGGCGCGTTGGCGTTCTTCAGCAATTACTTGGTTGCAGATCGCGATGCACTCATCACAAATAAAAATGGGCGGTGGGCCGGCAATGAGACGTTGCACCTCATCTTGGCTCCGCCCACAAAACGAGCAATTATATACGCCACGACTGCTATTAGCCATTATCTACCTCAAACCATTTTTAATTGCCCAAATCAACCACGTTGCTGGAGTGTGTCGCGGGTAAGGATTTCATCTATAATCCCATACTCCTTGGCTTGTGCGGGGCTCATAAACATATCACGGTCAAAGTCATTGGCAATGCGCTCACTTGTCTGACCGGTATCGACTGACAATAAATCACGAATCATTTGTTGCGAACGCAACAATTCACGAGCCATGATCTCGACGTCGGGGGCATAGCCACGCGCCCCACCACCAGCGGGGTGCATGTGGATGGTGGAATTGGGCAAGCTATAGCGCTTGCCTTTTGCCCCACCAGCCAACAAGATCGTCGCCATGCTTCCGGCCATACCAACACATACTGTCGCTACATCAGGGCGGATCATTCGCATGGTATCGTACATCGCCAGCCCGGCGGTTATTGAGCCACCAGGGCTATTGATGTAGAGCATGATATCGCGCTCAGGGTTTTCGTGCTCGAGGAAAAGCAACTGCGCGACCACGAGATTTGCCACCATGTCCTCGATGGGCGTACTCAACATGATAATCCGCTCTTTGAGGAGACGGGAATAAATGTCAGAACGATATTCCCCACGACCGGTGGTTTCTACTACGGTGGGTACGAGTTGTGTAATCTGAGGCATCATTGCCATGAGTTCTATGTGTGATTGCCATTTCATGCGCTACCTCCTTGGGTACACCAATACGATTACTCGCTTTTCTTGGTGCTTTTTTTCTTGGGTGTTGGGGCTACAGCGTCGTCAGATGTAGCAACTTCAGTGACCTTTGTAGTTGCCCGTTTTTTGGGAGCGGCTACAGGCTTCTCCGCTGCACCGGTACTTTGGGTAGCAATTTCAACAATGCGGGCGCGCATTTTTTTGTCAAGGACACTATTGGCAATCGAAGTTACCATTTGGCCACGTAACAAACCAAGCATCGCTTCACGTTGATCGCCATTATAATCGCCAAGCATGGCGCCTATTTCTTCGTCGATTTCTTCATCGCCTACGGTCAATCCTTCAGCCAGTACGAATTCACGCATGGCCAAATTCCGCTTGAGACGTTCTTCACCTTCGGGGAGTAGACGTTTCACTAATTCTGCACGGTCTTGCCCCATTTGCTTATACACCGCTTCAGCAGTCGTGCCATAGCGTGTATATTCGGCTTCTTGGGTGCTCAGGAGCCGATCGGCTTCTTGTTGGATTGCGACATCTGGATAATCATAGACTGCGCCTGCGACCAACCGATCAACAAAAGCGTTGATGAGTCGGTTTTCCGAATTGGTATTGGCATTTTTGGCCAGTTCATCACTCGTGCGCA
>CALQBW020000146.1 GCA_943328915.2 Singulisphaera sp. GP187
GTTGCGATGAGTTTTTGATAAATTTGAAATTCGCGGTCGACAATCAGATCTTCGGGATCACAAAAAGGAATCCCCCGTTCTTTCGCAAACCGCTCGGCACCATCGGCCACCAGCATTCCTGCGGGGCTATTGAGCACATGGCGTGCGAGTGAAATTGGGTTGCGGATGCGACGGACACCCGCTACGGCGCCATAGTGGAGCAGGTCACCTTCCATCACGGCAGCGTCGAGCTCGACAAAGCCACCACGGTTGAGCACCGAGCCGACACCGGCATCGTAGGTAGGATCATCTTCGAGGATACGCACGGCGGCTTCGACGGCGTCCATGGCGCTACCGCCATTTGCCAATACGTGCCACCCGGCATCACGGGCGGTGCGACAACCGTGTCGATGGGGGGCGACTTCGTTATCGGGGATGGCCCAGGCGCCACCATGCACGATGATTGCAATTGCCATGTGATAATCCTCGTTCGTTTAAAAAATTACTAATTATTGATATTATAACGACAAAAGGAATTTCATGAATGCGATGAAATTATTTGATGTGGATTATCGTGAGCAGAAAGGGTTTTTACAAATGGATACGACATACGCCAAACTCACGCAACGCCAGCAACTAGCGATACTTCGGCCATTCGCTCTTGCCATATTAGCGCAATTCGCCATCCAACCTGCGTCACTGCGTGTGGTGAATCATGCCTTCAATACCACCTATGCCGTGAGCGATACGGCTGGCCAGCAATATGCGCTCCGACTCAACACGCAATCACTCCGTGATCCCGATGGTGTTGCGGCCGAATTGCAATGGATTGAAGCGTTAGCGGCTGAAGGACTGGTTAATGTGCCAACGCCAGCCAAAACAGTTGTTGGCGCATTTGCTGCGCGCATTGATTGTCCCCCATTACAAAAAACACTCCTCGCGACGTTGGCGCGCTGGTTGCCTGGTCGAATTGTTGGCGCTCGCCCAACGCGTCAACAATTGACGCAGATTGGGCGTGTAACGGCGCTGCTTCATCAACAGAGCAAGGATTGGCGCGCCAGTGGCGGTGCGTATTTCCCGCGCATCGATAGTATGTTGATGAACAGCACTGACAACCTCAC
The DNA here is from genome assembly GCA_943328915.2 of Singulisphaera sp. GP187. Lineage (GTDB taxonomy): Bacteria > Chloroflexota > Chloroflexia > Chloroflexales > Roseiflexaceae > UBA965. The sequence goes on from CALQBW020000146.1 coordinate 1,101, forward strand.
GAGCGCAAATGATGTCAGCCTGACCCCAGTGGTGCGCCAGCTCCTGGCTGATGCGACGGCGATTATCGAGCCGGTGTACGCACAGCTCGCACAACGTTTTCCCATTCAACCGATTCATGCCGACCTGCATTGTTACAATCTGATGTGGCATGCAGGGCAACTCAGTGTTTTTGATTTCGACGATGCTGGTATGGGGTGGCCGATCCAGGATTTGGCTATTACGTGTTATAACCTGCGTGATATTGTTGGTGCCGAGGAGCATGTGTTTGCTGGGTACCGCAGTGTGACTGCAATGCCAGCTGTGAGTAGTGCGGAATTTGAGGCGTTGTTGATGGCACGTGGGATTATATTGTTGAATGATTTAATTGTATTGCCGAGTGCCCAAGAACGTGCGTTTGTACCGGAATATTGTCGGCGCATGGAATTGCGGCTTCGGCATTTTCTCGACACGGGTACATTTCAACTATTGCAGTAATTGCATAAAAAAGCACTGTGCTCTGGTAGAACGGTGCTTTTTGCCAGGACATGTATATACGTTGATTGCTCGTCTAGTGGCGGTAGCGATCAATACAAAAGTTGTGGTAATCCAAGTGACGTCCATGAAAAAATCTTTGCTGGTGTGGACTTACGCACGCACGTCGTAGCAACGTTTTTCATGGACGTCAACGAGCAATCAGCGTAAAAGAGTATACTTTAGACATTGTTAATAATTTTAAGAGTGCGAGGAAGTAACGGACATGCAGGACATTTATGTGCTGATGCGTTTTGCTAAGCCGTATTGGAAGTCGGCGGTGACGGCCTTTGTGTTGTTGACGGCACTGGTGTTTCTCGATTTGGCGATTCCCCGTTTGATTGAGTACATCATAGACGTGGGCATTGCCAATCACAACCAAGACGTGGTGGTACAAACCGGACTCATCATGGTGGGGATTTCGCTCGCGAGTGTGCTTGTTGCTGTTGGCAACAACTTGACGTCGATTCAGGTCGGCGAAGGAGTGGCCCGCGACTTGCGTGAGGCGTTGTTCATCAAAATCCAGTCTTTGTCGTTTGCTGACCTCGATCGTATGCGCACCGGGCAGTTGTTGGTGAGACTCACCAGCGACACGGCGGCAGTACAGCGCTACTTTCAGATTAACCTACGCATCGGCACACGTGCACCGATGATGATGATTGGTAGCCTAATTTTGATGTTTACTACCAGTCAAGCATTGGCGTTGCAACTTTTGCCATTGCTGTTGGTAACAGGTGTGATTATTGTGTTTTTTGTGTCGCGTATGGAGCCACTCTACCGTACGATGCAACAGAAACTCGATATTCTCAATACGGTATTGCAAGAAAATGTCGCTGGCGCACGCCTCATCAAGGCCTTTGTGCGGGCAGATGCACAGGCACAGCGATTTCTGACCACCAATGAAGATTTCGCAGATACATCGATCTCAGTCATGCAGTTTATGGCATTGATGATGCCTATTTTGACAATTTGTATCAATATTGGCATGGTACTGGTTATCTGGTCGGGTGGATTGAGTGTGTCACGCGGAGAAATGACGGTTGGGCAGATTATTGCCTTTACCAACTACCTGCTGACCACCATGACTCCATTAGTGATGATGACCATGCTGTCGAATACTTGGGCAAGTGGGGTTGCTTCGGCACGTCGTGTCAACGAAGTCTTTGATATGCAACCCACAATCACTGATCGCACGGATGCGCAGCCCTTGGCACAGACTGCAGGGCGGATCGAGTTTACCCAAGTACGCTTTGTGTATAATCTCGAAAACGCGGAGGCAGTGCTTGATGGCATCGATTTGATGATAGCGCCCGGCCAAACGGTGGCGATTTTGGGGGCGACTGGTGCCGGCAAAACATCGCTTGTGCATCTCGTGCCGCGTTTTTATGATGTGACAGCGGGGAGCGTACGGATTGACGGTGTCGATGTGCGTGACGTAGCACATATATCATTGTTGCAACAGATTGCGATTGTACCGCAAGAAACGATTTTGTTTTCGGGTACGGTGCGCGAAAACATCAGCTATGGTGCGCCAAATGCCAGCGAAGAAGCCATCGTCGCTGCTGCCCACGCAGCCCAGGCGCATGATTTTGTGACCAAACTGCCGAATGGATACGATACCCACATCGAAGAGCGCGGTGTCAATCTGTCGGGTGGTCAAAAACAGCGCATTGCGATTGCTCGTGCCCTTTTGACGCAGCCACGTATTCTCATCCTCGACGACAGCACGAGTGCAGTGGATGTAGAAACCGAAACACACATTCAAGCGGCGCTGGCAGCCATGGCACATCAGCAAACCACACTTATCGTGGCGCAACGCATTAGCACGGTGCTCAACGCAGACAAAATCATTGTGCTCGACCAAGGGCGTATCGTAGCCGAGGGAACACACCGCGAGCTGATGCAACAGAGTGAGATTTATCAAGAAATTTATGCAAGCCAGCTCGGTGATGGTGTCAAGGAAAATGGGTTGGCTGGTCGGGAATAAGAGATTACGTGTGTGTAACGATGGAAATGGATAGCAACAATGACGCATTCTTCGCCACAACGAGACGTACACACAAGTGCCCGTGCCTCCATGCAAGGTCGGCATCCGATGGCGATTGGGCGCATCGAAAAAGCCATCGATGCCCGCACCGCGTTACGGCGCTTGGTGGCGTATCTACTCCCGTTTCGTAGGGGGTTGATTGGTGCATTAGTACTCGTCGTTATCTATACTTTGTTGGGTTTGCTCGGTCCATATTTGATCGGTATGGCAATCGACAAATACATTATTCCGCATCGTGTTGCCGAACTCCCCTATATTGCAGGACTAATGCTGGTCACCTACTTGTGTAGCAACATCTTTCAGGTGTGGGCGGGACGCGTGATGGCCAGCGTATCACAACGGGCTCTACAAATGTTGCGGCAGGACTTGTTTACGCATCTGCAGCGCTTACCGATGCAGTTTTTTGATCGAAATCCCGCAGGCCAACTGATGAGTCGCCTGACCAACGACATCGATGCCATCAATCAGGCGGTATCACAGAACGTGACGTCGCTGATTGCGAGCGTGTTGTCATTGGTTGGTATTTTGGTGGCGATGTTTGCGCTTGATTTGTGGTTGGCATTGTCAGCGTTGGTGGTGGTACCAATCATGTTTTGGTTTACCCGCTTTGTGGCTACGTATACACGACGTGGCTTTCGTGATTTACAGCGGAGCATGGGTGACCTGAATGCAGTGATGGAAGAGGCAATTAGTGGCCAAAAAGTGGTCAAGGCCTTTGGTCGTAATGAATCCGTGCTGGCAACCTTTCGCCAGCAAAACCAAGCCACTTACACTGCCGGCGTCACTGCCAACAACTACGCACTACTACTGATGCCGCTAACCAGTGTGTTGGGAAATTTCTTTATCATCGTGTTGGCTGGTCTCGGTGGCTGGTTGGCGTTGCGTGGGTTGGTGACGGTAGGGGTAATTGCTACCTTTATTATCTATGCGCAAAACTTTATCAATCCGCTTCGGCAAATCGCCAATATGTACAACGCTATCCAAGGTGCGCTGGCTGGTGCAGAACGTGTCTTTGAAATCATCGACACACCAGCCGAAGTCGATGGCGCCGTGCCGACTGCGACTCCGATTGTGCTCCGTGGAGACGTGGCCTTTGCGGGTGTGCAGTTTGCCTATGATCCAGGGACGCCGATTATCAAAAACATGTCGCTGGTGGCCAAGCCGGGCGAGATGTTTGCATTGGTTGGACCGACCGGTGCAGGTAAAACCACCATCATCAACTTGTTGAGTCGTTTTTATGAAATTAGTGGCGGGAGCATTCATATCGACGGCATCGATATTCAAGACATTCCCAAATCGAGTTTGCGGAGTCAGCTCGGCTTGGTATTACAAGATACCTTTATGTTTGCAGATACTGTCCTCGAAAACATCCGCTTTGGTCGGCTCGATGCCAGTGACGAAGAATGTATCCGCGCTGCAGAAATGGCCGATGCCGATCACTTTATTCGGCTATTGCCCCACGGATACACCACGAAACTGTCGGAACGCGCCAGCAATCTGAGCCAAGGTCAGCGCCAGTTGTTGGCGATTGCGCGGGCGATTTTGGCCGATCCGCGGATTTTGATTCTCGACGAGGCGACGAGCAGTATCGACACCCGCACCGAAGTGCGCATCCAGCGTGCATTGTTGCGCCTCATGGAAGGGCGCACGAGCTTTGTGATTGCGCATCGCTTGAGCACCATCCGTGATGCTAATCAGGTGTTGGTCATCAACGGTGGCGAAATTGTCGAACAAGGCAACCATGCCGAGTTGCTCGCACAACGCGGGTTATATCACCATCTGTATATGAGTCAGTTTAAAGGGCAAAGCATATAACACTTGATTGCGTGCGGAGGATGCGCATCCTCCGCAGGCAATGTTAGGCGTCTTGGCCGTATTGGCTGCGTTCGAGTTGTTGGTCAATCAATTGTAGATCGACGCGATGATAGATTTGCATGGTCACAAGGTGCACATAAAACAGACCACAAAAAAAGAGCCACGTGAAAATCACCGCACCAACCCAGGCATTACTGCCGCCAATCTCCAAAACCCAAGGGATAGCGGCAGCAATCGTAATCGGGATGATATATAACGGTAGGCTCCACAACCGTGCCGTGGCGTAATATTTCCATGCCTTACTGCGGAATGCTTCCCGCAGTGGGTAGCCACTCAGGCAGCGTTCGGCGCCACTGTCATCGACATAGACGAGGCGACCAATGGCCGACACCCCACTCAAAAACATCACTAACCACCAAAGGCCTAAACCAATCCCAAACAGCCACAACACGCTGGCTTGGGATTCATCGGCGCGTTGCATGACGAGGGTCAGCCCACCACAAAAAAAGAACAGCATGGTTACCATGGTGGGTAACACATAAAAAACAAAATCAATTAGTACGGCAAACAACCCCATCAACCAGCGGGTTGTCCAGTCAACGAGTGGTGGTAACGGGGTAGCATAGCCTTTACGGGTGTTTTCGAGATGCGAGATAATAAATCCCGCCCCAATCGGATAACCAAACAGGGTCATCCCATACAATCCCGCCACGGCGACAGCGCGCCACCACCGTTTGTCCGCATGGATAACCCCAAGCGATTCACGCAA
>CALQBW020000147.1 GCA_943328915.2 Singulisphaera sp. GP187
GCGCACGATGGGCAAAAGCCTCACCGGCAATTGGGTAAATGCGCAGTTGGGGTTGGGCGCACTGTCAGTAGCACCCTACACCGGTACCAGCACCACTACTACCGCCGCTACCAACACCATTGTTGATGACGTGGCTGTGTTCAATACATCACTATCGGCGAAAGACATGCTCAATTACAGCTACGGATATAGCACGGTCTACCACGAAACATTTGACAATCCTTCACTCATCCCCAACAGCACGATTGTCGAGAACTCTCCCTTCAATCAATCGAGCAATGTCCTCAGTAGTGACACAACTCTCACGAGTGTTGTTGGCAATGTCGGTTCAGGCGCGTTACGGTTCGACGGCAACGATGAAATCGTGCACCGCGACACCAATGCCATTACCTTTGCCGATGCCACTGCACCATGGAGCATAGCGACCTGGATTACCCCTGCCCAAACCCAAAGCACCACCATCGTGAGTGGCAATGCCAACGGCTTCGGATACCAGTTAACCCTCGATAGTGGCAGACCCAAATTCAGTAACGGTACGATGACGATTACCGCACCAAGTGCGGTTTCTACCACGAGTGCGTCACTGGTGGTCGTCAGCAATGACGGTATTACCACACGCATGTACATCAATGGCAGTATGGTGGCATCGGCTACGACGAGTGGCACCACAGTACCTGCATCAACGAATGCAACAGCTTCCTTTAGCAGCATCACCCATTGTAAGAACTTTTTTTCCGATCCCAATCCGGCAGGGAATGCGTACGACAACTCACAAACAACGTATTCAAGAACAACATCCTGCAATAATCCGTACTGGGAAGCCAGTAATGCTAATCTGAACCCAATAGATCGCATCGCAATTTACAATACCAATTACTCCTATCCACTCCGCAATTTCTACGTATTTGTCTACGATGCAACCCTCAGCGATGTCTCAATCAACTCACTCAAAGCCAATGCCAAATGGTTTTATTACAACCCTGGCAGTGTCACTGACCGTATCGTCATCCCTGTGCCCTACGGCATCACCGGCAAAAAAGTCAGGATTGTAAAGCTCGGGACCAGTCAAATTCTGAACTTGAACGAAGTAAAAATTGTGCAATTGCCCCGAATTAGGGTAGGAGCGGGGTTCGTCGGCATCATTGATGATGTACGCATCTACAGACGTGCCCTCACCACCGTCGATATTGCGCGGTTGCAAGCCATGGCATGGCGATCAAGCACACTTACCGCACGCTACGACGGCTACAGCTGGCAGCAACCCGCCTTTACCAACATCGAAGCGAATACCGGAATCCAAAGTATGACCGTCGATGCCAATGGCAATTCGCGTCGCAGTAGTGGGGAAAAAGCGCTTTGGAACGGCATGATCGACACCAAAGCACCCAACATTACTGTATCAGGGACAAGCACGAATTATGTTGCAACGATCAATGACCGCAACCTGATTCCAACCCAAATTAATACCCCGTGTGGTAGCAAATTACAACTGAGCAACCAGCCAGCAAATTCATTGTGGTTCCTGACCTACATGAGCTTTTTGGACGGTACCGTGTCACCCATTACTGGTGTAAATGCGACATGTACACTCAATCCTAGTCCCGAACTCATCCAAACCAATAGCCAGAATATTTCGACTACTACTTCCTTGGCCTTTGGTAAAGATGTGGCCTATGTCGGCATCAACAATACTATTCGCGTGGTCAGTGCATTATCACAAAACACTATGTTGGGCGACAGCACAGCGGTTAATGGCACGGTCATTTTGATGAATATCAATCGTATCAAGACACGTCTGTATACCATTAGCCGCGTCGTCAATGGCACGAGCACCCAAACCATCTTGAGCCTGTTTGATATTGCCACCAATGGTAAAAAACCCGCACTCTTGAGTAGCTTACCGATTGATTTGGCACCAAATGCCACCGTTACCCAAATGGGCGTAGCCAACAACGCAAACCAAGACACCTTTGTAGTACTAATCGACTCACTGACGCCAGCCACGATAATGTCTGTCAATGTGGCAAACGCCAGCCAGCCAACCCGAACGGCTGATTCAACCGCACCATTTACCAACACATATAGTTTAGCCGTCCAAGACGACATCGTCGTGCTTGCGCATGGTGAGGATGGCGCATCGATTAACCGCATCGACAATGTGGGCAGCATGGATTCGATTGCACGCTATCAGACTCAAGCGTACGCCAACGAAGTATTTCTCTATGGCAAAAATCTCCTGATGATTGATGATGATGAGCCAATCGACAACATCATTGCAATCCAATCAACCAACACCCTGCGCGTTATCCCGTTAATTGACACGATTGTCAATGGCTCCGCCAACATCTATAGCGCGTTGACCGAAGCGAGTAATTATACCCACATCAGGCCGCGTGCTCCATTCGGCAGCGAAGACTTTGCTTCCTACCGCATCCAGGATATTGCACCGTATCTCGACAACTCATTTTTGATTTTGAGCGGCAACCCTGAATTGTCAACCGATCAACGGATATCGATAATGCGGCTAGGGGCCAATAGTCTCAACCTCTTGAGCGATACGCGTGTGAGTACCCCCAACTTAACCAAAATCGCGACGAACAATCAGTTTGTGATTACGTTGGGCAACAACAATACGAGTTTAATTGGGATGCAAGTCAGCGATCCACGTTTAGATACGAGTGCCTGTGACATCGTCAACAACTGCACCACGAACTCTTCAGCCTACACGGCGACGCTGTCGCTCGGACAGACACCGCCTGCCCAAGCAAGTGTGCGCATCCTCAACCAAGTACGCACATATATCGCAATCAATCCCACCATCTACGTCAGCGCCGAAGCACCAACGGGCGTCAAAACCATCAGTCTCACCGCCAATGGTACTCCAGTTGGTACGCCGTGGATTGCAGGCAGCGTTAATCCGCTTGCGATGGAAACCGCATTCCCATTGGTACTCGGCGCCGGAGTTTATACTATCTTGGTCAGCATGACCGATGCGAATTCAGTCGTCTCCACAACTAGCATGAGTGTCATAATCAACGTCAATGCACCTACCATTACGATTGCTACCACGACCGTAGGACTCGGACAACTTGTGAATGGCAATTTGATTATCAACGCCACGATTAATGACGGACTGACTGGAGGGGAAAATTTATACCGCTTCCAAGTCGTCGATAAATCGACCAATACGACTGTTCCATACACCATCAAGCCACGCTCAGGCGCCAATATCCCCATCAGTATTTTGTACTCTTCTAACAAAGGGAATGCTGCGCCGATCCCATTGACCGTTATTGTTACCGACGGTGCAGGGCGGACCAACAGTGCTACGTCAACTATTACATTTGACACCGCACCACCGATCGTAGCTAACGCCATTATCACGGCCAAACTCAACGGGGCAACCACTGCGACGACGATTCAAGATGGTCAGCTGGTCACCCCAACAACTGACGTTGCGACTGATTTACACGTGGAATGGAGTTCCATTAGCGACCAATCGCCAATAAGTCGTAATCAACTCGAATATTCGGTCAAAACCGTAAGTGGCTCCACTGCCCAACCAATTTTGGCTGGCACCGTGCCTGCCAACACCGCAACAATTGCCACAGGTCGCATCCCTGCTGCAGGGACAGGGTTGACATTGACCGAAGCAAGTCGCATGGATTTGGTGTTGCATGCCACAGACAGCGTACTGAATGATGTATATAAACCCATTTCATCAGTCTATATCGACAAAGACACCACCCCCGACTATACGTTGATGGATGACAGTCCTCTCTACCGCGGCTTCTTGAATACCCGTTGTACGATTCTGGATAGCGATACGCGAACAAGTATCAACGGTAAGCAGCAATTCGCCGTTACCTGGGATAGTCAGGCAATGCGGTTTAATTGGCAAGGTGCGGACTGGAATTACGGTGGTGATTTGTTTATCTATCTCGATACTATCCCCAATGCGGGAACGACAACGGCATATCGACCACCCTCTTACACCAAAACTATTACCGATAGTCTGGCGGCAGGTGAATCATTTATCACCTTGCCTATCAATACCGCAGCACGCAGTGTCACGACAAACGGGCTGAGCTATCCTTCTCATGCACTCGGATCTGATTACGTCGTCCACGTCCAAAGTCGCACCAGCATCAACCTATTGCGCTGGGATAGTAGTGCGGCTGCGTGGCGCAACGAAGACGCCGTTCCTGAATACCGTTATGCCCTCGATGGTGGGATCAAACAAACCGACATTCGCGTGTTGTTTAACCAAATCGGCTATACGACTTCCAATCCAATTGGCATGATCGCATTTGCCACTGACCCAACCGTGTTTGCCCCGTGGGCAGTGTTCCCTGCTACCAATCCAGTACGGAATAGCCAAAGCGATAGTCAAATTATGATAGCCCCGCTGAGCGCCGGCTATGGATGGCCAACGCTGGTAAGCGGTAATTGCCCCAAAATAGATCAAGTAGCACCTGTTTCGAGTCAAATTACTGCATCAATTATCAGCTCGCCTGCCGGATTGACCAAACGCACCGTTACAGATATCTTCGCGAATACTGAGCCTGATTCGATCAAACAAGCTATTGCGGAATCAGAAGATATGTGTAGTGTGCTGACGAGTAATCCATGGTGTGTGGCTGCAAATAATGTGCTCAGCAACACAAATAATACTGCGACAATGATTAGTATGTTGGCCACCCAATTGGCCCTGAATAACGCACCGGTGGCAGGCAGTGGCCAAAATGTCAGTTACACCTTTGCAATCAAAAATCCAACCAACAGAGCGACGCGTCCGTTGTATGCCCTCGTCGAAACCTACGGTGATGTTTGGCTGACTGATGGCAATTCTGCTGTGGCAACACCGGCGCCAATCGTAAGCATTGTTGCTGGTGGTAATTATAGTTATCACTCAATTAGCAATGCTGGTTTACGTGATTATCAGGTCATCAAAATCAATGCAATTCCTGCCAATACAGAACAACGAATCGTACTGAATGGACTCATCGACCGCAACAAAGCGAATGCATCGACAGCAGATCGCATCCGCGGCCAAGGCATTGCCAAAATCACCGTCCGAATAAGTGATACTGCCACGCCCAACAGCACTACCATTACCGGCATTGATACAAATCGGATTGTCGAAACGCTGAACGCTGCGCAACTTATTGACACCGTTGCGCCGAGCCAAATTATTGCAGACAATCAGCAATCGATCAAAGCAGGGAAAACGTCCCTGAACGGAAGTGTCACCGATGCCTCGGCAGTCAATGCAGTGACTATGGAATATACGACCAATGTCAGTGGGAGCATCAGCGCAGCACAGGCAATAAACTGTGGTGCCGCGATAAAAAGTCGATGGCAATGCCCAGTCACCATTCCTTCGTCACTCACGAGTATTTCATACAGAATCCGCGCAAGCGATGTCTATAATCAACAAAGTGGGTGGAGCGCTTGGTATACCGCTGGGCTCGATAAAACTGTTCCTACATTCAAATTTGATACCATCACCACCAACCTGCTGAATAGTGCTTACGTGGGTGGCAGTAATATCACCGTAAGTGGATTTGTCACCGATAGTAACAACCAAGCAGATATTACGTTGTGTGATAGTCAAAATGACGCGTGTGATTTGGCTACCGTCAGTAATGCTGCGACGCAAACGACCACGTACGCCCCAACTTCTACGCTCAACAGTACGATAGTCGTAGCACCTTGTAGTGAAACCGATTTCTTGGACTATAGTCGCTTTGCAATAACTCAATCCAATGCAAATGCGATTGACCGCGTCCAAAATTTGGCAGTCACCGTCAAAGTGACGTCAGCAGCCAGCCAAAAGCTCACACTGTGGTTACAATCTCCGTCTGGCACCCGGACCCCGCTGCTGAATTCAAGTCGTACCGGTACGACGGCGAACCTAAACACCCAATTCACCGACAGCGGTACAATCGCCACATCTGCGATCACCGATGCGACGAGCGGAGCTCCTGTGCAAGTTCGCTCCGATGGAACCTTAGCCACATTTGCCGGGGAACCAGTCAATGGCATTTGGCAACTCTTGGCTTGCGATACTGGCGGGAGTAGTGTAAGTACCTTGACGCAATGGGGTCTGACCATCAATACCTCATCAATCCCAACGAGCAGAAACGCTCCTTGGACCTATGCACTCAAAAATATCGCGAATCAAGACGGTATCATGCGCAATTTGGTCATCTTGGCAATAGACAAAGCCAAAAA
>CALQBW020000148.1 GCA_943328915.2 Singulisphaera sp. GP187
CACGCCTCCGTGCCCTCCGCGTGTCCTGTGCGACATAACCAACCCTCATCCCCCACACGCGTGGGGTCTGAAAGAGCCATCCGCTAACAATGGCGAAGGCTGCAACTATCCACCCCACAGACGTGAGGGCGCCGCAGGCATTTTCTTTATGCAAAATTCATACTTCATGCTTCCAACACTGTAATGGAAACTATATGAAAACACCCCACCGTGAACGTAGTTGGCGTGAAAAAATGGAGGCGTGTACTCGCCTTGCGACCCGGCTCGGCTTGCATACCGTCGTTGAAGGGGACGGCCTGATATTTTGGGTGGACGCCAAGCATCCGCCATTTCAAGTGGCGTCGTTCGATGTGGCGCTCGCTATGCTGACGTATATTGAAGCGCTATACAACGCCCCACCGATGCAAAGCGAATCTCAGCGTGAAGCACAGATGCAGTTCATCGTACAAAGTGCCCACGCTACGTTGGAATTCACTCAGCTATTAGCGCAGAGTAGTGACGCCCGATTGGCGAATATCGACGAACGACGCCGGATGATAGAAATTGGGGGCGAATTTATTTCAAACCCTGCGCGTGGCTAGTGTGAGCAGTCTCACAATCATTGCACGGAATGAGCGGTTGTGTGTTCCGCGTCTCCGTGCCCTCCGCGTGTACCCCGCCCCTAGCGTCATTCCATGCCGGTTGCTAGGGCAACCGTAGCGTGGAATCTCCTCGGCTTGCCATAGGATATGCGCTAGGCGGGGTGTGCGCTCTTGGTAGCAGATGCGGTCTGGGGGGATGAACTCTGCGTCTCCGCGTGAGTTAAATCGGCATATCGCATAGATAGACATCAATCGACCGCCCCAATCAACCAACACGCCTCTGCGCCCTCTGCGCCCTCTGTGCGAGATAAATGACACATTGTATTAGTACAACATCAATCGACAACCACAAAAACAAAAACGCCTCCGTGCCCTCCGCGTGTCCTGTGCGACATAACCAACCCTCATCCCCCACACGCGTGGGGGGATTTCGTGTAGATGGTGGTACAATCGCTGCATACCCCAATCTCCCCCCAATGCGTTTTTTGATAGTGTATGTCGTATCTCGCTCTTTACTTTAATAGGAGGGGCCATGCCGACCATTTTGCATAACTGCCGGGTCATCGATGCCGTCGCCGATCAGCCCCACGCGCACTACGATGTGGTGGTGGATGGTGGGCGGATTACCCACGTCGAAGCGACTCGCCCCCGCTTCCCTCACGAAGGTACCCTAATCGACGCGAGTGCCTACACGCTGTTACCCGGCCTGATTGATTGCCATGCCCACTATACCCTCGACCCCTGGGCGGCAGATCCTTTTCAGCAAATTGCCCACGAGCCGGTAGGGATGACCATGCTCCGCGCTGCCCGCGTCGCCCGCGATGGCTTGTATGCTGGCGTGACGACGGTGCGTGATGCCGGTGCGCCCCGCCAGCTTAATTTCATTTTGCGCGATGCCATAAATGCCGGGCTCATTCCCGGGCCACGCATTCTCGCCCCCGGCTGTGCGATTACCATTACGGGTGGGCATGGCATCACCTTTGGGGTAGAAGCCGATGGACCGCACGAATTGCAACGGGCCGTGCGTGCCCAGATGCGCGATGGCGCCGATGTTATCAAAATCGTGGCCAGCGAAGCGGCCATGCTCACTGGCCCCGAAGCGGCGGTCGAAGAATTGTCTCAGGCCGAAATCGAATTATTGGTGGCCGAAGCCCGCCGGCGCGGCTTGCGGATTTTTAGTCATGCCCAAAACTCCACCTCGGTCATTCGCTCGGCCCGGGCCGGGGTCGATAGCGTCGAGCATGCTTTTTTGGCGAATGCAGAGGCCATCACCACCCTGCGCACCCACAACATTACCCTCACGCCGACCTTGGCGGTGACCCAAGTAACCCTCGAGCGCGACGATTTGACACCGGCTTTTCGTGAGCGTATGCTCCGCATCCGCGAGCAACATTGGTGGTCGTGTGAAGAAGCCATCCGCCAAGGAGTGAATGTGGTGGCGAGTACTGATTGTGGCGAGCCATGTATTTATCCGAGCCTGTTGTGGCGCGATATTTGCTTACTCCACGAGCGGGGTTTGGGGCGGATGGATGCCATCAAGGCGGCGACTAGCCGCGCCGCCACCTTGCTTGGGGTAGAGGCTACGGTAGGCACGATTGCCGTGGGGATGCAGGCCGACCTGATCCTCGTCGCCGGAAATCCGGCTGAAGATTTGGCATGCCTCGCCGATGTCCGGCTGGTGATGAAATCTGGAGAGGTGGTACATACCCGATGAATCTTGCAACTGCCCACGATGTGATCGCGGCCCAAGCGCTCCTCGCCGATCGATTGCCCGCGACGCCGCTGATTTTCTCACCCGCCTTGAGTGCGGCGAGTGGCGCCACCGTCTGGCTCAAATGTGAATGCTTCGCTGCGGTCGGTTCCTTCAAGGCCCGCGGTGCCCTCAATTGTCTGCTCCGGCTCGACGCTGCCACCTTGGCTGGTGGTCTGATTTGTGCCAGCACCGGCAATCATGGGGCAGCCATGGCCTGGGCGGCTACTTCCCTCGGTGCCCACTGTACGGTGGTAGTGCCACACAACACGCCAGCGATTAAGCTGACCAATATGCGTAACGCGGGGGCTACGGTCATTATCGACGGCGGCGATTGGGGTGAAAGTTGTACGATTGCCCGCCAAATGGCGACCGACACTGGTTGGCTCTACCTCGAGGATGGCGAAGACCCCTATATCATGGCAGGGGCAGGCACCGTAGCGCGCGAAGTGCTCCAACAACTTCCTCAGGTCGAAGACCTGCTGGTGCCGGTGGGGGGCGGTAACTTTATAGCGGGGTGCGCCCTCGCCACCAAAGCCGATCAGCATCCCCATTTGCGCTTGCTTGGCGTGCAGTCTGAAGCCGCACCGGCGGTGACCGAGTCGATGCGGCTAGGGCAAATGGTGCATCGCCCGACCACCTCGTTTGCGGGCGGTATCGCTACTACCACACCGGTGCCCCAAGCCTTTGCCATCATGCAACGCTACGTCGATGACATGCTCCTGGTCAGCGAAGCCGAATTACGTGCGGCGGTGGCCTTGCTCGTGCAACAACACGCCATGATCGTCGAAGGTGCCGGCGTGGCACCCGTGGCCGCCTTGCTCCGCTACCCGGAACGGTTTGTTGGGCGCACGGTGGTGTTGGTGCTGTCGGGGCGTAATCTCGATGTCAGTGAATTGCTCCAGGCAGTCCAAGCGGCACCTGCCGCGTCGTGATGCTGGTGTGACGGAGCGCGATACCCGATGTGGTATCGCGCGTTTTTTGTAATGCGTGATGATATGATTTTCGCAATAATAACGTAATTGTGTTAACATGAACTAACGCAACGGAATAATTGAGTTAATGTGCGGAACCGAAAGGGATTGATTTCAATCGTAATTCCGTATGTAAACTGATGCCGATTAACCGCAACGAGATGCTGGCGCCGATTAATCAGTTTTGATTGAAGGTGAAACGGTCTTGGATGTGTGTAAAACCATTCGCGATCAAGTGGTGGTTACCAACAAGCGGATTATTGCGGCTAATGTGCAAGGGTGTACGGGCAAAAAGTCGACTACACATCGATTCCCTATAGCAAAATCCAAATATTTTCGGTAGAAACAGCCGGTACCCTCGATTTGGATTGCGAACTTGAGGTGGATATCAGTGGATTGGGCAAGGTGCGCTTTGAAATCCGTGGCAATTTTGATATCGTGGCCTTTTATCGCACCATTAGTGAGTTCGTGTTGCGCTAATCGCGACGGTCATCATTGCAAAAAATACGTGTATGAACACTGTTGGTTGCTAATCAGTAAGAATAGAGCGATATGAAAAATTGGCTTTTGGTGGGCGTACTCGGTGCATTGTTGTTGACCGCCTGTGGGATGCGCACTCCTGCCCGGCCAACCCCAATCGTGGTGGTGATTACCCCTCAGCCACCGACAACGGTTACGGCTATGCCAGCGATTATCGCCGTGACACCGAGTCTCACGTTGACCCCGAGCACAACGTTGACTCCCAGTACAACGCTGACCCCCAGTCTCACGCTCAAGCCCAGCAAAACAGCTAAGCCCAGCAAAACGCCCAAGCCCACCAAGGCTGCCACATTGACCACGAAGCCGGTGCTGTCGTGCAAAACCGAAGTTGCCGCATTTAAAGCCCAAATCCTCGCGGTGCGCAAGGCTTACCGACCGCTGGTCGATGATGTCTACAATTATTCGGTTGAGCTGCTCGCGAGTGACTATGACGAAGCCGAGGTCGACAGTGCATTTGCCGGAATTGATGCCATCGCGGTGCCCAGTTGCGTCGATGCCGGCGAAATTTTGTATTACTTCCGGTTACTGCGCGACACCCTCGGGCCCGCCTATGTCGAAATGCGCATGGAGAGTGCCTTGCAATATCCCAGCCAAGATTCGTTTGAGTTGGTGGCCGGTTGGTATCAAGAAATCGAAGGCTTTGAAAAAGACATCAATGCCTTGATTGCGACGCTACCGTAGGGAATGGCTAATTCGTACATTCGTTGGGTGATGACGCTATGACAGCGTCAACGCCGATAATAATATGCCTTACACCATGCCCATCACGGTGCCCATTGTGTTGACCAATGTGCCGCGTTATAACTGGGATGGTGGCGCCTACGATGTGGTGGTACGTTTCGACGATGCGCAGATTGTGTCAGCGAAAGAAGTCGCCTTCCGGGTGCAAACCATTGCCTACGGGAATTTGTTGATTTGGAGCGTGCTGGCGACGGTGCTGGTTATGGGGGTTGCTTCGTGGCGTGCTACCCAAACAAAAAAACTAAAGTCGCAAACTTCATCCCCTGCCGCCAAATAATCTAGCATTGGAAATCCCCAGCCACCTGACATTGGTGGCTGGGGATTTCGCGTGTAACGGCATTGGTATCCGCCGCCGTCACAATACAATTATGCGGGCCAGCACCGGTAGGGTTTCGTTTTCACCGTAAAACAAAACGCCTCTGTAAATCGTCATGGCATAATGGTACGAGATTCGTCAAGAGAACCACCACATGCCCCTCAAACCGTTTGTGCACAACCTCGATGCCTTGCGTCAGCAGGTCGATGAGCTGCTCGTAGCGCGGGTGCCAACCCACACCTGGCGCTTTACCGGCCCCAAAAATTTGTTTGCGTCGGAAGTACTGATGGGCGAATTGGTGAATGCGGGCAACGATATCGCCCGCAACGCTATCACGTCCTACCAAGTGCTCCGCAGTCAAAAAGGCAGCCAATACGACATAATGCTCAGTGTGGAATACCGTGAATCGGCCGAGCAACGCCACATGGTGGTGCAACGCAGTGGAGACATCGTGGCGGGCATCACCCGCCCGAATATGAGTGTGCACGAAAAAATATTACGCATCCATGATTGGGTCATCACCAACTTCCGTTATGACCATAGCAAAGTCTGTTACACCGCCTATGATGGCGTAGTGCATGGCAAAACCGTGTGTGCCGGGTATGCCATGATGGTGGGGTATTTGTGCGAGGCGGCGGCGATACCGTGCCGGATTGTGACGGGCAATGTGGCGCGTGGTCCCCATGCTTGGAATCTGATTAATATCGACGGCTTGTGGTATCACTTGGATGCGACCTGGGACAGTCCGCATTCTGATGCACCCCAGGCGCATGACCAATACGATTATTATTTGTTGACTGACAGCGAAATGATGGCTGATCGGGCGTTGCTGGTCGAACCAGGCATGCGCCCGTACCCACGATCAAGCATGCGCTATGTCGATACGGTCAATCAGTTGATTGCATTGCGCCATTCAGCCAGCGGGTTTTTGCGCCAACTCAAAGAGACCATCGGCCTCAAATATCTCGAGCCGGCATTTGTGGTGGCCGATCGTCAGGCGCTGGTCAATCATCTGCTCGATATCTATTACCGGCGGTTGACGCATGCGATTGTGCGTTATCGCGCCAGTGCCAGCCAGACCCAAAGCGATTTGGCGTGGGCGTGGTCCCAAGTTCGGCCGCAGATCCGTGATACGGCGGTGCAAATTCAGACTAGCATGCGTCCGTATCTGCGTGGTGGGCATGCCGATCAAATGCTGCTGGAATTGCAGGTGGTGTGGGGATGAAACAATGGAAAATGGACAATGGAAAATGGAAAATGGAAAATGGAAAATGGAAAATGGAAAATGGAAAATGGAAACTGGAA
>CALQBW020000149.1 GCA_943328915.2 Singulisphaera sp. GP187
CGTCCGAGCTTGGTATGGTCGGCCACGATGATGACATGCTTACCGGCACTCAGGATGGCGCGATCGGTCATTGTCTCGGGCAAATAATCGTTCGTAAGCCCTTGCATCACATCAATTCCGCGAATCCCAAAAATAATCTTGGTCATGCGGAGCTCGGCCAGGCTTTGTACCGCCAAATGCCCAATAAACGATGATTCACTTTGGCGAAACATCCCCCCCAAAGCGATGACATCGAGATTACTATCAGCCAAACAATTAAGTACGGGCAATGAATTAGTGACTACGGTGATGTCGCTCCGGTTGCGAATTATTTGCGCGACAGCCAATGCAGTCGTCCCACTACTAATAAACACCGTGTCGCCTGCGTCGATGAGATTAGCGGCAGCTTGGGCAATCCGTTGTTTTTCGTGTTGTTGCCGTAGGCTGCGTTGTAGCACGGGTGGCTCAGGTGGGGCAGCGCTCACTGCTACCGCGCCGCCATGAATCCGCATTACACTCCCGAGTGCTGCCAGCTGATCGAGGTCACGCCGTGCTGTGGCTTCGCTGATATCAAATGTCATACACAACAAACTCGTACTGACTTGACGATGTTCGCTAATGTAGCGGTCGATTTGCTTTAGGCGGGGATGAAAAATCTGCTTTGTCAATGGGAGATCAATTCTCGCTGTGGTGATCAAAATTTATTGGACGTACCCACCAGAGTTGCTGACTGGTTGCATTTCGACCCGTTGACTCCCATCTTGTTCAACCCACACCCCACACTCGCTGCCATCTTGACTTGCGTCGAGGGTGACTTCGCTGCCATTAAACCGTAACGCAGGGTTGTAAAAATGTGATACTTGTTGGGCATCACCGACGATGTAATGGGTAATCAATGAGCGCCGGAAGCGGGTCTGACTCACATTTGGCAAGCTACCGTGGATTAATTGACCATTGAAAAACAACACGTCCCCGGCCTTCATGATGACTGACGCTGCAGACATTTCATCTGGGATGGGCACTGTCACATTGGTGAAGCTTTTGCTCGTATCTGCAGGAATCGTGCAGAGCACTGGCAATTCATGACTACCTGGTACAACCTGCAAACAGCCGTTTTCTTCGTCACAATCATCCAGCGCCACCCAGGCTGCACAACACGTCCCTGGATTGACTCGCAAATAATACTGATCTTGGTGGAGTGCTTGCCCGCGTGCTCCTGCCGCTTTGAAATATATCATTGTGCTGACTGCAAAAGGCTCAATACCCAATATTTCAACCATTACATCACGTAAGCGTGGGTCGAGTAAATGGTCTTTGCTTCGTGTATCGATGCGATGTAAATTCAAAATACGGGGGTAGCGTTTGAGCGGGTCTTGGGAATCTGCAATGATGTCAGGATCGTATACTTCTTTGGCGCGTTCGGCCGCATTCATTTGCATGTAATGGGCGTTTAACTCGCGTACTTCTGCAATTGGTATGAGTCCCCGTACCAACGTAAACCCGTTTTGGGCGTATTCCGTTGTCTGTTGCTCGTACATAAATACTCCTTTTGGAGAATACAGAATTAAAATAGAAATGCATGTATGTGATGATTATATGATGGAATTTGATTGGTTGCAAGCATTGCCACTGTATTACGCGAAGGATGTGCAAAATACTCCAATAAATTCCTATGTAAGCGAGACATCTTGGCCAATATTGTTTTGAAGAGCAGATTGAAAAGCGATATTGGCCACTGCCACATCTTGGGCAGCGTTACCAACCGATTTAAAAAAAGTGATTTGTTGGTCATCGCTGCGACCTGGGGCGGTGCCATTGGCGATATCGCCTATTTGGACGACGGTCGAAGGGTCAAGAATTCCTTGATCGCGAGCAGCAATCAGTTCACCAGCTTCGCTCCAGGCAGGTGCAAATTGGTCAACCGCGACATAGGCACGACCAAGGGTCAGAGGGTCTGCTTCGATCATTGTGTGGGTAAATGAACCAATGCCGTTGATATGAGTCCCGGGGCGGATTTCGCTGTCGGCGAATACGGGAGTATGTGAAGAGGTGGCAAGGCAGACGATATCTGCCAATTCCAGTGCGGCAGCGCGATTGTTGGCGATAGTTACTATGCAATTTGAATGGTTTTGTATTAATGCCTTTTGGAATCGTTGGGCGCGTTCATAAGAGCGATTGACGATTGTGATATGGGTAATAGGGCGTACGGCACAGACAGCGGCGACTTGCGCCCATGATTGAGCGCCGGCGCCGATGATGACAAGGTGCGATGAATCAGTACGCGCCATGAGACGGGTGGCAACACCAGCAGAAGCCCCTGTGCGGAGGACGGTGAGGTAGGTTCCATCCATCATTGCCAACGGTCGCCCCGTGTTCCCTTCAATAAGCATCACGATGGCATGGATGGTAGGGAGGCTGTGTTGTTCACGGTTGTGGGGGTATACCGAGACTATTTTCATTCCTAAATACTGATTTTCGACAAGGGCTGGCATAAAAAAAGTATGCGATTGATGTGTAGGTTGATCAACATCGATGCGCAGGGGGACTGATGTCGTCCCGGCTGCAATACTTGCATAGGCGCGATGGACGGCTTCAATCGCAATTTGCATCGGCACAAGCGCTTTGATGTCGCTTGCAGTAAGGATTTTGAGATTGGTCATTAATTGCTCCAAATTGGCTTTGAAATTCATCGCGTTTGATGATATACTACCAGAGGTTTGTGCCTCCATCGTCTAGCGGCCTAGGACGTCACCCTTTCAAGGTGAAGGTCGCGGGTTCGAATCCCGCTGGGGGTACCAATGTCAACGGCGTAGCAGCAATGCTACGCCGTCGTTTTTTATCAGGATGAGGTAGGTACCGTCACCAAAACGTTATTTTATCAAGTATCATGAACAATGAGTTGTGATTGATTGGTGGACTGAAGAGGGGTTGCGATGCAATTACCAAAGGCGTTATACCGGGTTGACGAATCCATTTGGGCTGGGGCATACCTCGGCGCAATCGAGCAACCTGAGGCCATTGCCAAACTCCAATGGGTAGCAGACGAACAAATCGATGTCATCATTGACCTCACGACCCCGGCTGACCGGCTCGAACCCTATGCGGAGTTATTGCCGATCTACGCACCCCGTGCAACCCACCATTCCTTCCCGATTAAAGATGTCAATATTCCCTCACCCGCCCAACTGTTGGCCATCCTCGATACGATTACACACGCGGTGACAGCGGGGCAACGCGTCTATATTCATTGCTGGGGCGGGATCGGGCGGACGGGGGTGGTTGTTGCCAGCTGGTATATCCGCAACGGTCTGTCGGCTACCGATGCATTGGCAAAGCTGGCGCATGTCCGCAGTGGGCTTCATCGCACATCCCCCGAAGTGGCCATCCAGTTTGACTTCGTCTACGCGTGGCAAGAGCCAGCCCCTGCCCAAGCCGCCAAGTGGCGACAATTGCGTGACCGTTTTCGCGGAGCGTTGATCGGGCTGGCAGTAGGAGATGCGTTGGGCACAACGCTGGAATTCACAGGACCTGGTCCACATGGCTTGACTGATATGATCGGTGGTGGTCCGTTTCACCTCCCCGTAGGGGGGTGGACCGACGATACATCAATGGCGTTGTGTTTGGCACAGAGCCTAATGAGCAGCCAAGGCTTTGATGCCAAAAATCAAATTGAAAATTACGTGCGGTGGTTCCGTGAAGGGTATCTATCGAGTACCGATAAGTGCTTTGATATCGGCAATACCGTCCGGCGCGCTTTGAATGAATTCGAGCAGACGGGTGAGCCGTTTGCCGGCTCGACCGACCCACTGACGGCCGGCAATGGGTCGTTGATGCGCCTGGCACCCATCCCCATGTTTTATGCCGGTGATGATGCGCAATTGGTGCGCTATGCCGGTGAAAGCTCACAAGTGACCCATGGCGCCCCGGCTGCTGTCGATGCCTGTGTGTTGATGGCGATTATGATGGCGACGGGCATCCGTGGTGGTGTCAAGGCCGACATCATCCCTGCGGCGCTGCACTATGCTCAGCAGCACCCCATCCAAACAGACATTGCCAACGTCATAAAAGGCTCATATCGCCGCCAACCCCCTTTCATTCAAGGTACGGGCTACGTGGTAAAGTCGTTTGAAGCTGCGTTATGGGCGTTTCATCATTGTGATGATTTCAAAACAGGTGCCTTGGCTGCGGTGAATTTGGGGCAAGATGCAGATACCACCGGTGCCATTTATGGACAGTTGGCTGGGGCAGTATGGGGCGAATCCCAGATCCCCCTGCAATGGCGGCAACGATTGGTCAAACCGCGCGAACTCAGCTGGCGGGCTGAGGCGCTGTTGCGTTTGGCATGGCCAACCTTGGGTGAATTCTCATGATTTATTCATATTAAATTTAACGAGCCATAGGGAATTTTGGCATTGGAATGCAATAATTTGGTGAAGGATTTTACGTCGCATTCACCAAGTGTGCCATTTTGTAGTATCGTAATAGGGATGAAGAGATGACGAAATTTTGGGTTGTCGTCGACACATATAGGGAGGTTGCATGATTGCAGTCACTGGCCTTACGAAGCGGTATAACGATATCACCGTTGTCGATAATGTCTCATTTGCGGTGGCTCGCGGTGAAGTATTGGGATTTCTTGGACCCAATGGTGCAGGAAAAACCACAACCATGCGCATGTTGACGGGTTATTTGCCACCCAGCAGTGGCTCGGTAACGATTGCTGGTTTTGATATGCAAACCCAATCACTGCAAGCGCGTCGCCACATTGGGTATTTGCCCGAAGGTGTGCCGCTCTACCCCGAAATGACCGTGGCGGGCTACCTCGACCATATGGCGCGCCTACGCCATATGACTCAACGCGCGGCCGCCGTCGAACGTGCGATGGAATTGGTACACATTGCCGATCGTGCGGACGACCGTATCGCCAAGTTGTCCAAAGGGCAGCGCCAGCGGGTTGGTTTGGCGCAAGCATTGCTTCATGACCCCGACGTGCTCATCCTCGATGAACCGACAGTCGGGCTAGACCCACGGCAAATTATTGAAGTGCGTGAATTGATTCGTGAATTAGGGGCAACCCGCACCGTGATTTTGAGCACGCATATTTTGCCTGAAGTCAGCATGTTGTGTAACCGCGTGGTGATTATCAAAAAAGGCCGGGTCGTCGCCGAAGATACTCCTACTGCACTGACTTCGCGACTTCAAGGTGCAGAACGCATTGAAATGCGAGTACATCAACAACCAACCGATACAACTGCCATCCAACAGTTACCTGGAGTGATCAGTGTGAGTGTCGAAGCAGATGGCTTGTTCCATATCGAAACAGAGCCAGGCAGTGAGCTCCGCCCCCAACTTGCATCGCTGGTGGTGAATCACGGCTGGGGGTTGCTAGAGCTGCATAAAGTGACACTGAGTCTCGAAACAATCTTCCTTGAACTCACGACTCAAGAAGAACCGACCAGTGAACATGGTGACGACAATCCTGATGCGGATGTCATACCTGCCGCAGTTGAAACAAACGAAGGAGCCGCATAACATGCGTACCGCCTTGGTCATTGCCCGCCGTGAACTATTGGCCTATTTTATTTCGCCAATTGCGTACATGGTTTCGGCTGTTTTTTTGTTGATAGCCGGCTATTTGTTTTCATTGATTTTGATTCAAAGCCGTCAAGCCACCATGGAAGGTCTTTTCTTCAATATCATGGTTGTGTTGATTTTTGTGGTGCCGTTGTTGACGATGCGGTTACTTGCCGACGAACAAAAAACAGGCACGCTCGAAATATTGTTGACTGCACCCGTCCGTGACTGGGAAGTGGTGTTCGGAAAATATCTTGCAGCGATGGGGATGTTTGGAGTGATGCTGGCGTGTACGTTGTACTTCCCTTTTATTTTGTGGCGGGTCGGTGGCACGCCCGATTGGGGTCCGATTTTGACGGGTTATTTAGGGCTGCTTTTGTTGACTTCAGCAATGATGGCAATAGGGACGTTGACGTCTGCGGTTACCGAAAATCAAATCGTTGCTGCGGTCCTCGGCTTTGGGATTTTGTTGTTGCTGTGGCTGATTGACGCTGCTGGCAATATTGCGACTGGCTCTGCCTCAGCGTTGACCTATTTATCTCTCCCCACGCATTACAATGATTTTGCGCGTGGTGCGATTAACCTCGAAGATGTTGTTTATTACCTGAGTGTGACGATTGCGTCAC
>CALQBW020000150.1 GCA_943328915.2 Singulisphaera sp. GP187
AGACGCAGCAGGCTGCGTCTCTACGACGACGACGACACAAAAAAACCGCCGGCGTAAGCCGTGCGGTTTCGGTGGCGGGGAGGGAGAGATTCGAACTCTCGATAGAATTGCTTCTATAGCGGTTTAGCAAACCGCCGCACTAGGCCGACTATGCGACCTCCCCATGTGTTGAGTGATAGAATGGAGGAGAGAGAGGGATTCGAACCCTCGGAACGTTAGTTCTCTCGTTTTCAAGACGAGCGCGATCGACCACTCCGCCATCTCTCCAACTGGGATGTACACACGTGGCCGGTTTTGACACCGACCACGTTGTTGTTGGCAGGCGGGGCAGGAATCGAACCTGTAACCTGCGGATTTGGAGGCCGCTGCTCTGCCTAATTGAGCTACCCGCCTTCACACCGTGTCTAGTATACTCTAAAAAAAAATGCATTGCAAATGCAAATTCCCAATCCTCCGCTTCTCTCCATAACCCATTTCAAGCCATCTGTGACACACTGGTATTGAAATTCAATCACAGTGTGCTATAGTCGCATAAATAGCCAGTGTGTTGTGCCACGCACCGCTTATTCATTGCTCGACCACCAATTTTTTTCACCAGAAACGTCCTAGCTCCATGAAACAACCAGTATGGTTGCCACAACTCATCATCAGCCTAATCGTGGTGACAATTATCATCATGACTCGCCTACCCGTGCGCGCCGATAGTGACCCACGCTTTTATGACATGGGCACCCCAACCCTGCAAACGATTTGGGTTGATGCTACCAGCGGCAACGATGCCAACAACGGCACAAGTCGCACGCGTGCCAAACGGAGCGTGAGTGCCGTCTGGAACAGCATCCCCGCCAATACCACCCTCACCACCGGCTATCAAATCATGCTGGTGAGTGGCGCTTACGATACCGCTTTGATGCCTAATTATTGGGAAGACCGGCGGGGAACGTTCGACCACCCCATCATCATCCGCAGCGCCGATGGCGCGGGGACCGCCACCATCACCCGCGATCTCAATGTAGCCAATGTGGACTATTTGTACCTGATAGATTTGGCCATCGTCCCTGCCGGCGGGGGCGACGTGGTGCATTGCGAGCGGTGTAATCACCTGTTCATCAAAAACAGCACCTTGAACGGTGGTCCGAGCCGTGAAGCCCACGAAACGCTCAAAGTCAACCAATCACAATATGTGTATATCGAAAATAACAACATCAGTAGTGCTGACGACAACAACATTGACTTTGTGGCGGTGCAATACGGTCACATTCAAAGCAATATAATCCACGATGCGGGGGATTGGTGTATGTATACCAAAGGGGGCTCGGCAAATATCCGCATCGAAGGCAACGAAATCTACAATTGTGAGGTGGGGGGCTATGTCGCCGGCCAAGGTACCGGGTTTGAATACATGACGTCGCCCTGGCTGCATTATGAAGCCTACGACATCAAATTCATCAACAACGTCGTCCACGATACCCGCGGGGCGGGCATGGGCGTCAATGGCGGCTACAACATCCTGCTGGCCTACAACACGCTCTACCATGTGGGCACCAACAGCCACGCCGTCGAAGTGGTGTATGGGCTGCGCTCATGTGATGGTGACGCCACTCGTTGTGGCACAAATTTGGCGGGCAATGGCTGGGGCACCACGACGATCGGTAGTGATGGCGAACCGATTCCCGACCGCAACGTCTTTATTTTCAACAACATCATCTACAACCCGCCGGGGGTGCAGAGCCAATGGCAACATTTCGCGATTTATGGGCCACGCACACCGAATGTCGGGACACACATTCCGAACCCAAGTACCACCGACACCAACCTGCAAATCAAAGGCAACATTATCTGGAATGGGTCGGCAGATTTAGCCCTCGGGGTTGGCGGTGACGACGGTTGCGCCAATAGTAACCCGACCTGCAACGAGACGCAACTGCTGGCCGACAATCGGATTAATACGTTACAACCCGAACTCAACAACCCCAGCGGCGGGGATTTTCGCCCCGATCCGACGGGCAATTTGGTGAGCATCACGAGTGTGGCGATTCCCGACTTCCCCGATAATCGCCCACTCGACCCGCTGGCACCGTTCGACCCGCTGGTACCATTGGGGGACTTGCTCAACCAGATTGCCCGCGACATCAATAACACGGCGCGGCAACCAGGCATCCCCGGGGCGTTTGCCGTCGCCGACAATAGTAGTGCCACCAATACCCCACTAGCCACGCCGACGGCGAGTCGTACCGCCACCAACACCCGTACCGCCACCAACACCCGTACCAATACGCAAACACGCACATTGACCAACACGCCTACCAATACGCGGACGCGCACCGACACAGCCACCCCTACCATCAGCAACACGCCCACCATGTCGCGCACGCCCACCAATACCCCCACCGCCAGCAACACGCGGACACCGACCAATACTCGCACTGCCACCAAAACACCTACCATCAGCAAAACGCCCACTATCAGCAAAACGCTCACTATCAGCAAAACGCCCACCGTGTCACGAACCCACACCAATACCCCCACCGCCAGCAATACGCGGACATCAACCAACACGCGTACCAATACCAAAACACCCACCAACAGCAGTACACCCACCAATAGCAAAACGCCCACTATGTCGCGGACTCGTACCAGTACACGCACTCCAACCAACACACGCACCCCAACCAATACCCGGACTGCCACCAACACGCGTACCAACACAAATACGCGTACCAACACAACTACGCGCACAAATACCCGCACCACCACGGTCACCCCCACCAGCAGCGTCACGCCGGTCAGTGTCGCCCAAATGCCCATCGTGCCGGTGATTGATAGTGCCAGCAAAGCAACCTTGCGGGCGATTTATCTCAACGGCCAAGTGTTAGGCAATCGTGCCGGAGTGTTTGCCAAAGTAGGCGATAGCATCACGTCCTCAGGTTCTTTTTTGACAGACATCGGTTGCCAAAGTGAAGACTTGGGCAATTATAGTAGCCTGGTGAGTACGATTAGTTTCTTTCGCACCACTACCTTCCCGTTGGCATATGGCACTGCCTGGTGCGGTGATTCAAATTCGTTCAATGCGTATAGTGTCAGTGCTGACAGTGGGTGGAGCGCCGATTATGCGCTGGCAGTGCTCAACCCACTCCCCAGCGGCTGTGCGGCCCCCAACAATACGGCGTTGCTGTGTGAGCTCAAACGCAAAAAGCCCAGCATCGTACTCATCATGTACGGCACCAACGATTTGGAGCGCTACAACGACGTAAGCGCCTTTCGCACGCAATTGACGTCGATTGTACAAAAAAGCGTAGCCGCGGGGGTGATTCCGGTACTGAGTACCATTCCAGCGCGCACCGACGGGTTTTCGGGGCGGGTAGCCAGCTACAACGCGGCGATTATTGCCGTCGCCCAAAGCACCGGTAGCCCACTCTGGAATTATTGGTTGGCGCTCCGAGACCCAAGTGTGATTAACCAAGGGATTAGTGCCGACGGCATCCACCCTAGTATTTATATGAATGAACTAGGGGCCGATTTCACAATCACCGGCTTGCGTTATGGCTACAATCAACGCAATTTGACGGCGGTACAGGTGCTCGAAGCGATTAAACGGATCGTGATTGATGATGGGGCACCGGATTCATGATGAAGATGCTATCCGCCCGAGCAACTCCCCCACCACGTGGTGGAGTACCGCTGATGCCGGCAATTGGGCCGCGTCACCACGCCGCAACGCCAGCACGGCTTGCACCGCCTGCGCTGCATCGCCGGCCAGCTGTGGCAACAGCAGCACACCGCCGGCGCTTTTCGAGACGACTTGGCCGGTCTGACGCCACCACAGCGTCCGACACAAATTCAAAATCACCGAGATTGGCTGTGCATCCACCTGCTCCGCGGCGTCTTTGATGTCGTACCACACCGCCGCCCAGGCATCGGCCACCGTCGGCGCCGGGATCGTCACCGCCCCCGCCACCACAATCCCGCGGGCGTGCGCAACCGCCAAATGGGCACTCAGGTCAGAGTCGTGGCGCACACTGAGCCAATCATGCTGGGGGTCGGTGAGGGCGGCCGTCATCGCCACCCGCCATGTTTCACTGTAATGTAACAAATACGGCGACGGATGCACCCAGGCTGCCAACACAGCACGGTCAAGTAAAGAAAACTCGATAGGGGCAGGTTGCAGTGAATTCGTCACCAGTACCAGCATCACCGCCCGCAATTGTGCGGTCGTCAACGGCGTGTCGATAAATCCCAAGATATCAATATCACTTTGCCCCAAATGAAAGTCACCTAGGGCAATCGATCCATGCACCACCAACGAACAAGATGCACCGAGTATCAGGCGAATCTCAGCCACACACCGGTCAATTTGGCGTTGTACAGACATGGGAACATGCGATAATAACATCAGTCTTCCTTTCGATTGAACTTTCTTCTCACACCAAAACATCTGTTATTTACACCTCACCCAAGGAAATAACTGCTTATGTTACGGTTTTTTTGCACATTTATTTTCGCCACGACGCTCGGCGTGTTTCCCTTTTTTCCGATGGTGTCACATGCCAATGTCGATGACCGATTTTACTCGATTGGCACACCCACCCTGCAATCCATCTGGGTTGATCCGGTGGGCGGCGATGACCAATTTAGCGGTACGAGCCGCCAGACGGCCAAACGTAGCCTCAGCGCCGCCTGGGAACTGATCCCCGCCGACACTACCTTCACCACCGGCTACCAAATTCTGTTGACCCCTGGAACGTATGCATCGTCAGGAATCCCTGCGTCATGGAGCAATCGTCACGGCAACGCCCAATTCCCCATTGTAGTGACGGCGAGCGACGGCGACAATACCGTCACCATCAGCAGCACACTTACCCTCAGTGATGTCGATTACCTCTACTTCACCAATTTGACCATTGCCCCAAGTGATAGTGGCCCGGCGATTCACTGCAGTCGCTGTAATTATTTTTTATTAAAAAACATGACCATCGTGGCGGCTCCAACCAGCGTTGCCGACCCGAGCCTCAGTGTCAGCCAATCACACCATGTCTACCTCGAAGAAAGCGATGTCAGTGGCGCAGTCACCTTTAGCGCCGTGCATTATGGGCATATTTATGGCAATCAGATTCATGACGCCGGTGGTAGCTGTCTCAGCACTGGCAGCGGGTCGGCATTGCTCACCATCGAGGCAAACCGCATTGACCGTTGTGGTGAGATAGGCTATTTAGCCGGCCAAAACAGTGGCTTTGAAGATATGCAGGCGCCGTGGATCCACTACGACGCCTACGACATCAAGTTCTTCAATAATATTATCACCACCACCCAAGCTGGCGGTATGGCGGTCAGCGCCGGTTACAATGTCTTGCTCGCCAACAATACCCTTTACAATGTCGGGGTAACCACTGCGCCTATTGCCGTCCAATTAGGGATACGTTTGTGCGTGAGTGATGTGCTCGCATGTGGCGCCAATCTGGCCCAACGAGGCTGGGGCACTACCCAACGCAGTGGCAGTGGCGAAGCCATCCCCAACTGCAATGTGTTTATTTACAACAACATCATTCTCAATTCAACCAATTTCAGTAGCCCACAGCACTTGCAGGTCGATGCACCCAAATCAGCGCTGAGTGCGAGCCGCATTCCACAGCCGAGCCGCGCCGATGACAACCTGCGTATCGTTGGCAATATTTGGTGGAATGGCGTTCCCGATTTACCCTTGGGGATTGGCGGTAGTCAAGGTTGTAGTGATGCCAATCCGACCTGCAACAGCACCCTCATCCGGGCGAACAATCGCATCAATACGCTCCAACCTGAATTCACCGACGGAGCGACAAATGATTTTCACCCACTGCTCAATGGGAATCTCACTGGCATTACCAGCAGCGCTATCCCTGACTTCCCCGATATGCGCGCGCTACCACCCCAAGCACCCCTCGGCAATTTGGTCAATCTCGTGACACGTGACATTGCCAATACCCTGCGCCAAAACGCTCCGCCAGGTGCCTATGCAAATGCCATCGACCTCGCCACAATCACCCCCCAACCAGACCAACCAAGCGCTACGTTGACTGCGACCCTCGTGCGGAACACGGAAATTCCAAGTATCACCCTCATACCATCAGTGATCCCAAGTATCACCCGTTCTCCCAGTATCACCCGTACCCCAAGTATCACCCGTACCCCA
>CALQBW020000151.1 GCA_943328915.2 Singulisphaera sp. GP187
TAGAAAATCGTGCATGCCCGGCGTGAATCAGCGCATTGTACAGCTGTCCGACGGGCTGGTTTTCGTGTGACATTCATCATTGACATAACAGTAATAATTATCTAGCAAACGCAAACACACATTTGCCGTCAAGCCACGTTTCCATCACCTGTTGTTGGTCAATGGATACGGCAGGATTATCATCGATAACCACAAAATCGGCACATAATCCGCGCCGCAAGTCGCCATAGCGGTGTTCGGCCTGGAGCGAATACGCTGCGCCGTAAGTGTAGGCGTCGATGGCGGTTTGCCACGAAATTGCTTCGGGCGCGTTTATTACATCCCCCCGCCATGTCTGGCGGGTTACGGCGCCGGCTATCCCTTTGAGTGGATGGAAGTCAGGAACCACCGGATTATCGCTACCAAAGGCCAGCACTGCCCCTGCGTCGTGGAGGGTTTTCCAGGCATGGGCATAGGGCATGAGTGCGTCAGGGATACGCGCCACGTCGCTTTCTTCAAACCACGTACAAACCGGTTGCACCGCAGCCACAATTCCCAGTTGGGCACATTGCGCAGCCAAGCCTGGCCGCAGGCTTTCGAGATGTTCTAGGCGGTGGCGGTGATTGTGGCGAGGATATTTCGTGAGGACTGTCGCGAAACACTGCAAGGCCTGCGCTACCGCCTCGTCACCAATCACATGTACCGCGATTTGATAGCCTTGGCAATGCGCCCGGGTAAATGCTGCGGTGAGTTCTTTATCGCTATAGAGCGGGTAGCCGCGATTGCCGGGCTCGTCGCGATAATCGGCACTCATCCAGGCGCTGCCGCCACCCAATGTCCCATCACTAAAATACTTAATGGTGGGAGTATGTTGCCACTCATCGGCGGTGATGAGGTGCTGACCAGTCAGCCATGCATTGGCGACGTCGCCATAGCCCATGTAGGCCACTCGGAGCGAGAGATTGCCTGACTGTTTGGCTTTTTGCATTATATGGAGCTCATCAATGCCGTTGATATAACCGAGTGCTGCTTCCCCGACAGCCGTAATTCCTCTTTTGTGGTATTCGGGTATGGCGAGAGTGATGCCGCGTTGCCAATCAATCGGCGGTTTTTGCACGACTGCTTGTACTAATTTAACCGCTGATTCTTCGAGGATACCGTTTGGTTCCCCACTCGTATCCCGCCCAATCCGCCCACCGACGGGGTCGGGGGTGTGCGCCGTAATCCCCGCCATCGCCAGCGCCTGACTATTGGCGAGGGCAATATGATTATCTGCGCGAATAATAAGCAATGGGTGGTTGGGGAGCATAGCATCGAGCTCGCGGCGGTGGGGGTGGCGTCGTTCGTTGTACCGTCCTTGATCATGCCCTGCGCCGATAATCCATTGTCCCGGGGGGAGTTGTTGAGCGGCGGTTTCTAGCGTATGCCCCAATTGCGCAAAACTGGTTACTTTCCACAATGATAGTCGTTCAGCTTGCTCACGCACATACATCAGCAAATGCTGGTGACTGTCGACAAACCCCGGTAGGAGAATATGCGCAGGATCGACAATATGGATGTGCGTTTGTGCCGATGCAAGTGGCGTAATGTCTGAAGCGGCACCAACAGCAACGATTTTGCCCTGCCGAATGGCGATGCCGCCGTGGCTGATATGCCCCGTATGCCGGCTATACAGCCGCGCCGTAATAATGGTGTCAATCATTGGCAGTTCCTTTTTGATTGCGCTATACTATGCAACCGCACCACTGATTCAGTCGTCACGACAGCGATGTTGTTATACCACACGGGAGGATACTATGTCACGCTTACGCATTATTTCACTTGGACTGATTGGTTTGACCATACTTATTAGCGCCTGGTTTTATCCGCAACTCCCCGCACAAGTACCGAGTCATTGGGATATATATGGTACTATCGATGGCTGGCAGACACCACTCGAAAGTGCGTTGTTTGTGCCGGTGGTCTGCATTGTCCTGATGATTGTTTTGTGGGTGGCGGGGCGACTCGACCCCCGTCCCAGCATTGTAGCCGCCATCGATTGGGTGGTTGTTATCATGCTGGTGTTTTTTGTGGGGTTACAGGTCACGATTATGCTGATTGGGACGGGGCATCACATCCCCATGGAACGCATCATTATGCTTGTTATGGCTGGCTTGTTTGCCGGCATCGGGCGGGCCATGCGTGACGTCGAACCAAATGGATTTGTGGGCATACGCACTTTTTGGACGATGACCAATCCCCAGGTATGGCGCGAAACGCACTTGTTGGCGTACCGCACAATGGTAATCAGCGCACTGATTACCATTGTGGTGGCCTGTTTGCCCATTCCGCCGGCATGGTTGTTTGGTGCTGGGTTGAGTAGCATCTTGATTGGCGTCTTTTGGCCGATGATTTTTGCCTACCGACGCTATCACGAACTTACGGACGGAACGTCGCCGTCAAGCCGTTCGTAACAAGCACCGATTTGGCGATTTTGCAGGCCACAGTATAGGCCGGGTCAAACACATTGCCGATATTATATTCGATCGCTTGGCTCATTAGCACGGCTGCTGTCGTTGCATCTGCACCACATTCGATTAGCATGCGGTGCATTTCGCTGGTGGCGTGTTGCAAGGCTTGGTCGAGTGGGCGGGCGTTGCCGATGGCATACAAATGGGTGGCGTCTTCGGCACGGGGCCAGGTAATCGCTTGCATCTTTGCCTGCGCGAGGGTTACGGTGACGGCCATGGCTGATTCCACTCCGGTCCCGCCGATTTCCCCACATCCTTGCGCCAAATGTCCATCGCCAATGAAGAATAAGGCACCGCTGACGGCTACTGGGAAATAAATCGTACAGCCGGTAGTCAAAAAGCGGTAGTCCATATTGCCACCAAAGGGGCCTGATGTGGCGGTCGAAATCGCTTCGCCGCGACTGGGAGCCACCCCAAAACAACCTACCATTGGCGCATAGGCGATGGTGAGCGATTTGCCATGTGTGCCCCGACTGCGGAGCGTGCTGGTGGTGGCGTCGTAATCCCAGTATTCTTTGGAGCTTGGAGCAGTCGGGAGTTCGTGGACATATTCGGGGTCGACCACATTCCCTGCCAGGCTGGGGTAGCTCCAGCCGTGGCTACGGAGCGGAGTGAGGGCATCGAAGGTGACGGCCAATACGGTACCTTCTGCCACGCCAGCGACGGCAATCGGTCCACTCATGGGATTCCCACGGGGCGTGATTTCGACATCATTGCCGTCTATACCATGGGCATCGACACAGGCAATTGTGACACTGTCGCCGCTCGCCACGGTGAGCGCAACTGGGTGTGTGCCAATAGTGCGGAAATAGTGGCTGGGGGTGAAATCGTGGTGCATTGTCATTCCTCTTTGGTATATCGTTACATTGACACATTGTACTCTGGGTTTTATACTTGTATATATGGACGACGATTATCACTCAGCTCATTTGAATACCGGTTAGTGCACGCACGCCTATGCTCGGGATAACACCCGCATGCGTTTGCATGCGGGTGTTTCTTTTTCATTCCTGAGGTGCGGCATGCTGTTTATTTCTCAACTTATGCATTTACCTGTCAAAGCCAGTGATGGTGGTGACGTCGGTAAAATTGTCGACATCATGGTGCGTATCGACGATCGTAATTATCCCCCCATTGGTGGGATAATTGTCGTTGATCGCCGCCGAACTTTTTTTATCCCGGCATCACATCTCGCTGAAGTCACCTTACACACGATTCAACTCAATACTACCCAAATTAATCTCGAGCGATTCATTCGTCGCGATGGCGAAGTGTTGCTCAATAAAGATGTGCTTGACCATCAAATAATCGACATTAATGGGCGCCGGATTGTGCGTGTCAATGATGTGCAAATGGCAATAATTGAGCACGAATATTGTGTCGTAGGTGTCGATGTAAGTCCGCAAGCATTATTACGCAGACTCGCGCCACGTTCTGCGTCGCCGCACATCATTGGTCGCCAAGTTATTAGTTGGGCTGATGCACAGTATTTGGCAAGTGCAGCCCCCGTCCAACTCAAAGTTTCTTATAATCGCCTTTCTGAATTGAGCGCGGTCGATTTAGCACGTATCGTTGATGCATTGTCGTACCGCGAAAGTGCCGAAATTGTGGCCGCACTCGATGACGAAACAGCCGCCGAAACGCTTGAAGAAGTATCAGACGAGCGTTTGGTTGACCTTCTCGAGGGAATGGATCAAGAGCGCGCCGCTGATATTTTGGAAGAAATGACGCCGAATGCGGCAGCAGATTTACTTGAAGACCTTGATGCAGAAGTGGCAGAACAAATTCTTGCCCGTATGGAACCCGAAGAAGCAGAAGATGTCAAGGAATTGCTGGCCTATGCCGAAAATTCCGTCGGGCGAAGCATGATGACCGACCTCGTTTTGGCCTTCCCCGACGATAATGTTGCCGAAGTGATTGCGGGTTTGCGAGCTCGCCACGAATTACCCGACCCATTGACCGAGATCTATGTGGTAGAACATTCCGACCACGATTCAAACCAACATATTGGTTCTCCGCTTGTTGGTATTGTTCGTTTGCCGAAGTTATTGGTAAGTCATGCCGATTTGTGCATGCATGAAATCCTCGAGGAAGTGCCGTCGATTCATGCCAATGACCCCTTCGAAATTGCCGCTCGGGTCCTCGGTGAATATAACCTCACGGCAGTACCGGTAATTGATGATAATGGCATACTTGTCGGGGCAGTAAACGTTGACGATGCGTTGGCTGAATTATTGCCAGATATTTGGCATCGCCGTGGTTCACGAAATTTTGGCTAGGCGCTGATTAGGTAATGAATACGAGGTGTCGACATGTCTATACCCGACGTTCTCCCATTCCATCGCCGCTTATTACGGTATTTCCGACGCTCGTGGTGGCCTTATATCTTGGCAATTGGTCCTGGAATGTTAGCAGCCAGCGCAGGTAATGATGCCGGAGGGATCGCCACCTATGCTTCGGCTGGGGCAACCTATGGATATTCATTACTCTGGGTCATGGCACTTATTACCGTTGCGGTTGCCATCGTCCAAGAAATGTCGGCCCGGCTTGGTGCTGTCACCGGCAAAGGGTTTGCTGATCTCGTTCGAGAAAACTTCCCAATCCGCATGACGGCGTTTATTATGCTGACCCTGCTTTTTGCCAATACAGGAATTATTGTTTCGGAATTTGTAGGAATCGCAGCTGCCGCTGAATTATTTGGGGTGAGTCGCTATGTAGCGGTGCCGGTTGCGGCATTCGTGATGTGGTTTGTCATTACTCGGGGTAGCTATGAGCGTGTCGAGCAATTTTTGTTGGTGCTGAGTGCGGTGTTTTTGGCGTACGTGGCGTCTGCAATTATGGTAAAGCCTGCCCCACACGATATTTTGGCTGGTCTGCAACCGGTGTTCCATGGCGATAGTGCGTACATCAAAATCATCGTGGCCTTGGTAGGTACCACCATTTCGCCCTACATGCAGCTCTATGTGCAATCTGCCGTGGTCGAAAAAGGAGTCAGTATCAGTGAGTTCCGCTATACGCGTGTCGACGTCTTTGTGGGGACATTGCTCGCAGGTATTGTAGCCACGTGTATTATTATTGCAACAGCCGCGACATTACACCCGTATGGGATCATCATTAACACGGCCGAAGATGCAGCGATGGCACTAGCCCCAATCGCTGGTAAATATGCCACAGAACTTTTTGGCATTGGGTTACTCGGTGCTTCACTGCTTGCCGCAGGTATTTTGCCGTTGTCGACGACATATATGCTCAGCGAATCGCTTGGATTTGAGCGCGGTGTATCACGGAGCTGGCAAGAAGCACCAGTCTTTATGGGCGTGTTTACCGTGTTGATTGCGTTGGGTGCGGTTATAGCACTCATCCCTGGGTTGCCACTGATAAGTGTGCTTGTGGGTGTCTATGTCATCAATGGTTTGCTTTTACCGATTGAATTACTTGCAATTGTTTCGCTTATTAACAACCGCGAGATTATGGGAAAATATGTGAATGGCCGCTTCCACAACATATTGATATGGACTATTGTGGCGGCGGTAAGTGTATTGTCGCTTGTTTACATAGGTTGGCAATTGATTGAGTGGGTATTTCCTGTTAAATAATTGAAATCAAAAGCGGTGGTGCGTCATGAGACGCA
>CALQBW020000152.1 GCA_943328915.2 Singulisphaera sp. GP187
ACACGGCGACGGGGGTCACCCCAATCCAAAACTCGATGTTGTCTGGTTCCCACCAAAAGAAAAAGAGACCATAAACCAGCAACCACACACTTAACCAGATGCTCCACATGCCGAGGTGGCGCGAGCGGATGGCCAACAGGCTGACGCCAATGGCACCAAGTAGGAAGAATCCGCCGTGGAGCGATGCCACCGTGTTGCTCATGCCCATGCCTAGGTCGGCCAAGGTCCCCCGTCCGCCCCACCAGCCGGTGTTGGCGTATTGCAAGACCCAAGCGCGGGCTTGGTCTATCGTCTGAAATCCGCTGACACCCACCATTACCAAGAGGTATGCACTAATCACAAACGCAGCAGCCGATAGCCCGGCGATGAGCCACGGTCGCCAGACTCGGCGGTTCTGGGTTATTTCAGTGCCTGCGACGACCAGCAACGGGATGGCGAGCAGGACGTTGGTTTGGTGGAACAATAAGGCACCACTCAGCATCGTCCCTAATCCCAGTGCCCATCGAATGGTGCGTGGCGTCGGGTTGTCAACCATCCAAATGACCCCAATCAAAAAAAACGTGGCCAACGTGTAGACTTCGACTTCGACGGCATAATACCAAAATGCGTAACTGCCGCCGAGCGCCACCATGCTCACCAGCGTTAGATCAATGCGGTGCCAACGCCGGGCAGCGATTGCACCGCACAAAGCCACACCGGCACCGCCAGCGATCGCATTGACCTGTTGCATGGCATGCGCGGCATCACCATTTCCAGCCAGCCATGTTGCAAACGCACCAACGGGACCATATGCTAAATGATGTGGATGGAATATTTCTTGCCAAGGTTTGCGGGTCACATCAAAAATATATGACAAGGCGTCAAAGGTGTGTACCTCGGTTAATGTCAATAGATAAATAATGGTGAAGGTCAATCCGCCAGCGACGGCAAGCCAATATTGTCGCTTCATGGCGACATATCCGCGACCAAAAATTGCACTCCCAGCGGGCGCAAGTCGTTTTGGCTGGGATCAACCTTGGCCGCTACCCAGGCTTCACTCCGTAACTGTACGAGCAGCGTGTTGGTGGCGCTACTGAGTCCACTTGGGATGGTCACTGTGATGGTTTGCGGTGGCGTACCAAGCACATGACACTGCAGTTGTGTCCATGCCACCGGTTCAGCGTGGCGCGGGTCTGGTTGGCCAGCCACATCAATACATACCGTGGCTTGTCCGATACTGGCGGGGCGTTTGCCACCGGCCATGGTTAATTTGAGCTGAGTTTGGAGGACAGGTAATGGCATCCTGAGGACACCGTGACCGTTCGTCCAGGCAAACGTCTTGCCCGCGATAGTTTCGTGGGTGTAAAACCCACCGATTTGCGATGCGGTGTCAGTGGTGTCGATTTTGGCGGGTAATGGAGCGTCACCATCAACCAATTCATAGCGTTGGTAGGCGATATTGAGCATGTCGATGGAGGCTGGTTTTTGGTTGAGTAATTGTGAAAATTCAGGTAGTTGTAGGTTGATCGCTTCACGTTTGACGAGGTGCATCCCTGGTAGCCACAAGCCACCGTCGGCGCCCAGCATCAGATAGACATGGCGCCCAGATTGTATCCAGCGCCGATAGAGCGTCGTGAGGTCATCTGCATATTTGTCAGGCTTTTGGCTACGAATCCCAAACGCCGACTGCCCGTGGATGGCCATCAGTGGTAACGCCAACACATCGGCGGCATCTCGGGCCGCCACAAAGCTGGGTGAGCCACCCCGAATCAACGTGATGTCGTCGGGTTTGCTTTGCAGGGCGAGTTGTTCGATTGCGGCGAATGCTCCTTGATGCTCTGGGGTAGTAATCACCGGTCGGATCGTCGCCGCGAGGAATCCTACCAATACGATGCCACTGCCGACACTCAGCGTTTTGCGCCACCATGCCGTCCCCCACAAGGTCACAATCGCGTAGCCACTCATCAGTGCCAAGCCTGGGTATACTGTGGGTAAATAGCGGCGCATGATGTAGATGTAGGTTTGGCTACTGGTCCCATAACTGAGTTGTACATACAAAAACGTCGTTGCCAAGGTGATTACAATAAACAACCAATCACGCCGGCCTACCCCACGCCAGAGCCAAATCGCGAGCCCAAGCAGACTTATTTCGATGCCAAATGGGGAAATATACCAGCCAATTCGTACCAAATTGGCCATAGAATTCGCATATAAATCACGTAGCGCTACCGGTTCCTTGGGTGCATGACCACGCAGTCTGCCCCCGATATCGCTCAGCGTTTGGGCGATGATATCGGGATAGGTGGGGGCGAGGATCGGCGCCCCAATATAGCCTTGTAGGGCGAGACAATCGCCAATGGGTTGGCTGCGTTGTGAACCACTCAGGCAACTCGGTGCTGTTACCATCATGGCTGGTGTCAAAATTTGGGGACGGATGAGATAGGCATAGCTGGCACCGAGTACTACTGCCACCGCCGCAATCCGCCCAACGGATGGGTACCAGGGTGTCAGCCAAGCGACGACCCGGGTAGTAATGTCGGTGCGACGCCGCAGATAGATGAGGAGTCCAATTACGAGTATGATGACCACTAATTCGCCCCCAATCCGCCCATATTGCCACGGGGCATCGGCGATACTTTCGCCTGGGCAGGGTTGCAGGGTGAGTGGTGAACAGGGGCGCGCCAAAAACGTATGTTGGAGCGCAGGAGTGAGCAATGGAAAAATCATCAGCGCGCCCAATGCACTGCTTTGCAATACAGCAAACAACGTGTCAACGAAATACCCGCGCGAAATGGTGAGGAGGTGGATGATTCCTTGACCGCCGCTTACGATGCCACCAACCAACAACCAACGCAACGGTGAATCGATGCGTTGCGTCACCCAACGCCAGCCGAGCCACGCCACAAATGGGATTACCACAAACACAAAATCAAGCCGCGCCAACATTAGTTGCCCCACCGCAACCCCTATCAGTAAGCCGACGAGGCGGTGATTACGAGTGATGGGTGGGGTTGCGAGGCGCGCCACCCCGTAAATAATCACAAAGAAGAGCCATTGTGCTGTAGTTTCCGACATGGGGTAGCGGCTAAACCAAACTTGCACGCCATTGAGGGTCAACAAGGCCATTGCAATGACGCCTACCCATGGCCGGTGCATCGCCCGCCCTGCCATTCCGACACTCCAAACGCCAATAACCCCAGCGAATCCCGTTGCCAGAATGCCCATGTTGGCGCCAAAAAGTGTTGCAAAAAGGGCAATCCAAGCGGGGAATAAATGCAAAAATTGCGGCACAAATGCACCATCGTTGCGGCTCTCATCGATAAATAGCCCGGCGAGGCGCATTCGTGTAGACATAAAGCGCGCTCCCGATTGTACCCCGAGTAAATTACTCCACGCTTGAGCGGCATCACTATTATTCCCTTTGCGTTGGGCAAGGTCTGCGACAATCGGATCAATTTGCCGAATCCCACCGGTTCGGGCGATCATCATACCGGTATTGGCGTAGATGCCCGCGTCTCTGCCCCCCAAAATGACTTCACTCGGCGTGCCATTGAGGAACATTGCCACCAACAAAATCACCACCATGGCGCCCATGATGAGGGTGGGGCGGTGTAACTCGCCAACAAATTCCCGCAACATCACGCCACGCTGGCGTAATTGCCAGTAAGAAACACCCATGAGCGCAACGACTAAGCATGCATGGAGCCCTAAATGAAAAATTCCAAGTTCGGCTAATCCGATAGCGATCGCGCCATGGATGAGCATGCCGGCGATGGCAGCTTGGTATACTCTTTCAATGAAATCATCACTCTGCCCAATCAACAACACAATCGGCCAGCCGGTAATGATGACACCAATTAATGCAATACACAAATAACCCACTTGCCACCTACCTTGCTTAGAAGCTCTATTTATTCTAACGTGTAATTAGGTATGATATGCAAAACCACCTTCTTAGAACGTCAAAATCAACGAATGCGCACTTCAGGTATTTTGGTGTGAGCTGATGCGTTGAAATTATTTGTGAGGGAGTAGATAAATAAGCGGAATAATGAGTTTTTTATGAGTGATTTCGCCAAAAATACGCTATCTCTTGACAATTCCTCACGAAAACACATATAGTGTTCCAATAGTTGTTCGTTTGGACGAAAACACATTTTAGAGGGATGTCTGATGGCTGACAAATTGGTTATCGTTGAATCGCCTGCCAAGGCCAAAACGATTGAAAAATATCTTGGTGCCGGGTATAAAGTGCTAGCATCGGTTGGTCACGTGCGTGATTTGCCCGAAAGTAATGAATCAATCGATGTCGACAATGATTTTACGCCGACATATGTCATCATGCCTAACAAAGAGCATGTCGTAACGCAGTTGCGTAATTCGGCCCGCACAGCCAGTGCTGTCTATATGGCAACTGACCCTGACCGCGAAGGTGAAGCGATTGCTTGGCACATTGTCCAAGCAATCAATATCCCCAAGAAAACCCCGGTCCATCGGGTGTCCTTCAGTGAAATAACCCCGAACGCCGTCAAACAAGCTATTGCGAATCCACGTGACATCGACATGGCACTTGTTGACGCGCAACAAGCGCGACGTATTCTTGACCGTTTAGTTGGCTATCGCTTATCGCGCATTTTGTGGCAGCGTGTCCGTCGTGGTTTGTCTGCGGGACGGGTGCAATCCGTTGCCGTGCGCCTGGTGGTCGAACGTGAGCGTGAAATTTTGGCGTTTGTGCCACAAGAATATTGGACGATTGAAGCAGATGTACTCCAACAAAAAACTAATGCCAATCCGTTCCGGTCGAGTTTAATTGAAATTGCTGGTAAGAAGCTTGATAAATTTGATGTCTCCAATCAACTTCACGCCGACAACATTGTCGCTGACTTGGCAAACGCCATTTGGCGGGTGGCCAGTGTCAAACGAAGCGATAAGCGCCGGAATGCAGCTCCCCCATTTACGACGAGCACAATGCAACAGGAAGCTTCACGTAAATTGGGATTTTCGGCCAAAAAAACGATGATGGTAGCGCAACAACTCTACGAAGGCATCGACATCGGTGCCGAAGGCACCGTCGGGCTGATTACGTATATGCGTACCGACAGTGTCAACGTTTCACAAGATGCCCAACAAGAAGCGCGCGAATTTATTGCTACCCAATATGGCAAAGATGCAATTCCGGCCAAACCCAACAACTATACGACTAAATCGCGGGGCGCCCAAGAAGCACATGAAGCAATCCGCCCGACTTCGGCCAAACGGATGCTTTCCATTGTCAAATCGCACCTCAACAATGATCAGGCACGCTTGTATGATTTGATTTGGAAGCGGTTCATCGCAAGCCAAATGGCCCCTGCGGTCTTTGATAGCATGTCCGTTGACATCGCCGCAGGCACAACGATCACTACCCCAGCCGCATATACCTTCCGTGCGACCGGTTCTGTGCTCAAAGTACCCGGTTTTTTGGCGGTCTACAATGTCAGCCTCGATGACGGCGAAGAAGACGAAGACAGCGAACGGCGATTACCGCTCCTCAGCGCAGGTGAAGATTTACGCCTGCATGCGTTGACGTCGAATCAACACTTTACCGAGCCACCACCACGCTTTAGTGATGCCAGCCTCATCAAAGAACTTGAACGCCTGGGAATTGGTCGACCATCCACGTATTCTCCAACCATCGCAACCATCGTTGACCGCAAATATGTCGAATCTACCAATCAACGTTTTTCGCCAACGGTGTTGGGGATGACCGTGACTGATTTGTTGGTCAGTGATTTTGCAAATATCGTCGACTATGAATTCACTTCCGATATGGAAAAAAACCTTGATACCATCGCCGATGGCGATGCACCGTGGGTACCAGTGATTCGGGCATTCTACGAACCATTTAACAATGCCATCATGGCCAATACTGGAGTACGGGTTGATGTTGCCGCTGGGTTGCCGTGTCCCAAATGTGAGGGTGGGATGTTGATTGTACGCTTTGGTCGCCAAGGCGAATTTGTAGGCTGTAATCGCTACCCCGAATGTGATTTCACGAGTGATTTTAATCGTGACGCAACTGGCAATATTGCGATCAAAGGTCGTGATAGTGCCGGGGA
>CALQBW020000153.1 GCA_943328915.2 Singulisphaera sp. GP187
CCACCCCAAACGCCATGAATTCTTCGGGGACGTATCCTTTGGGGCCGAGCATACCCCAATGCAGGGTATCTTTGTGGATGCCCCGTGTCAACGAATAGACCAACGGCTGCCAACCAGCCACCTGTAACGGATCGGCACCGGTCCCGATTGCAGTCAGTGGGTGTGGTAGCGCATTGACAAGCATGGGCGCTGTCGCCCATGCATACGTACCAAAGCTTTGGGTTTGTACTGCGCCATGCTCATCGTGAAAACGCATGGTATGCGGCAACATCAACCCCGTGGCCGGGCGCGCCAAATCACCCCATTGATTATCGACGGTTGCCACCACCTGCGTCTGCCAGCTCCCTGATAGATCAGTCTGTGCAATCAGGGTGAGCGGCACCGCTGGTTGCGGACTCTCATTCGCCTGATCCGAGATAAACAACAGTGCCGCAGGTGCCTGTGCCAGCGACACCTGCCATGTGCCATCTGCGTTGCGCGGTACCACAGTTATACTTCCATCCACAATTCCCCATTGCTGTACGACAGTTGCATCTTGAATCTTCAATTGCACGCTGGCGGGGAGACGTTTGGCATCGAAATCATAGGGCGTACTATTCCAATGCCCATCCCAATGAAACTGCGACCCTGCCACCGTGGGAGTGACAAAAACCACTCGACCACCGTCGACACGCCGTTCGAGTATTTGCACATTCCCATCAATGCGACGGGGAATACGTTGCAAGTACGGCACCAGTGCCTCGGCACTGGCGACAGTAATGATGTTTTCGTGGTGCACAATCCCATCCGGCAGCGATGATACCGCCAACACCAAGCCACCACTTTGGGCAAAGGCATTGACTGTCGCTACACATTCGTGGGACAAATGCGTCAAGGCGGGTAAAATCAGACAACGGTAGGATTCTCCCGCCACCTGCAGCTGCCCCGCATCGGTTTGTGCCCGTGCGAGTGAATCGTCGTCGAGCATATCGAAATCACGGCGGTCCCGCTCGAGCACACCTGGTTTGGGATTATTCCAGAACATCGAACCTGTTA
The DNA here is from genome assembly GCA_943328915.2 of Singulisphaera sp. GP187. Lineage (GTDB taxonomy): Bacteria > Chloroflexota > Chloroflexia > Chloroflexales > Roseiflexaceae > UBA965. The sequence continues at coordinate 1,036 of CALQBW020000153.1, forward strand.
TAGACACAAATTGTTGTTCGGACTCGCTGGCCGCCTCGAGTGGTCCAGATACCAGTAAATGGGCTTGGACAGTGGTGGTAGGGAAGAGGACTGCAATATCACAAACATGCCGTCCTACCGCCAAAACACCCATTAAGCGCATCACTGCATCGGCAAATTGGGGATAGTGTCGCCAATACGGTTGGCGCCAGCAGGTCGACGGTGGAGCCCATTCCCACCAGCCCCCTTTGGTCGAATAATAGACCGCATGCGGGTCGTAGAGCGTCATTCCCGCGCGAATCCACGGCACCAACCAGTCAAAGGTTTCTTCGAGGGTACCACCCCAGCCACTACTGTGAAAGGCTTCGATCCACGAACGGGGGCGCTCATACAAATGCGCCAACGACGAATGAATTTTGCCGTTGCCATGGTGGTCGCTGCCTGGTGCGCCATACCAGCGATGGGTCTGCAGATAATCGGCATACTCATCGACGGCACCGATGGGCAATGCCATGCGGGCGGGGCTCTGCTGGTCAAATCCACACATCAAACCATGATCTTGATGCCAATCATAAAACGGCTGAAAAAACGCCTGCTCACAGCGTTTGGCCCGCCAGCGTTGATAGTCGATCCGTACTTGCTGGCTAGCCTGGTCTTCGCCTTCAAACAAAGCAATTAATTTGGGGATGATGTCATAGCCATTGGCAGCAGAAAAGCTAGTAGCAAAATCGTGACACCAGGTCGGCATCGAAGGCAGCTCATCTTGGAATGAGCCGACAATCACATCACCAAAATAATCGCCTGCTTCACGAGCAAATGCCTCATGCACCATCGCCCGCAACGCCAGACAGGCCGGCTGACTTAGATAATCAAAACCCTTGGTCACGGCATGAATCAAGCGGATGCGATGTGAACCATTGATAGTCGAAGTCACCTGACCATCAATAACGGGTAACGGTTTGATCTGCGAATCGGCATCGATTTGCCACGCAGCGAGCGGCATACAGCCATCAGGGAATCGCACCGTGGTCGGCGCTACACCCTCATGCACGACATGCCCCAACTGTTGTCCTGCAAATTCGGGATGATTGCGGATGATTGTCCCTTGCAGATTTGCCCCCGAAAATCCGATTTGATCATAAAACCATATTTTGATGCCTAATTCGTGGGCATCACGACATACCCCCACAAAAATCTGCCACCATTCTGAGGTCAAGAAATGCGGTTCGTCTGACAGAGAGCCATGCATAGGGCCTGCCGGCGCCAAATTCAAAATCACCACGTTGTAGACCCCGCCCTCGGCGAAACGTTCGAGTTGCCAGCGCAAGCGGGCACTATCGAGCGGCTCACCGCTCCACCACCAAATCGGCGCAGGAGAAAAGGCATGGTCTGGGGTTTTGAGCCGCTGCAATGCTAATTCATAACTATTCATGACAACTCCACACATTCAATTCCCAACAACCGAGCCACATGCTTGATGACGGTCGCTTGATGGCCAATCCCCAACGCAACGTGGTGGGTAGGGGCTTCTTGGCACCAATTGTCCATGAATGTGGCTGGGTCACTGACAAATTTGAGGCGGCTATTGGTGTTACCTATCTGGAGTACCGGCCCAGGGATGGATTGACCTTCTGCCACCAACATTCGCAATTTGCCATCACCATCTTGTGTCACGCCGAGGATGGTAATGGGACCAGTTTTGACCCGCATCTCTATCGAAATCCCCTCCCCGGATTTGCCATGATATAAACGCAACGCCCGCATCAACGGCTGCAGGTCACTAATTGCGGGGTGTGCCGGACCATCATGACCCATCAACACAAATTGCTCTGGCACATCCATGGCATAAAACTCAGTAAACGATCCACCGGCCCCAATTCGATCCATAATCAGCATGGCAATCGCTGTTTTGAGGTCGCCCTCACCGGCACACGGCACCCCTTGCCACGTCAGCATTGTGGCGCCCACAATCAGGTGTGCGGCGGCATCGGCCGTCGGCATGCCGGGCATGCCGCGATGATAATAGCACAGCGCCTGTAAATCATAATTTGCCACCATTTGGTCGAGGGCACACGAAACGCGGGCCGCATTAATCAGCCCATCGGTGGTGACTGCTTTCGAAATACGATCGACACCGAGGGGTGCTTCTTCAAAAAGCTCTCGAATCAACGTCACACGGGTATCGATAGCTCTTGACTCAACTGCACTGCCATTGGTGGCTAATTCATCGAATTCAAGCCATTCCACATGACAACCCAATTGGGCGTGGAGCATGGTCGGGTCACTATACATGTCGAGCATTCCTGGGTACGGGTGGCCCAACATACCAATGCGCGATTGCCGTAACGCCGCCACGGCACCTGCCGCCCGTACCCATTCACCAATCCGCCCCCACGCTCTGGTATCGTCACGCAACGTCCCTGATACAACTTGGAACGGAATGTGTGCGCGCCGGAAGGCATTCGAAATCTCGGGTACGCAACAAGCCGAACAGGCCGCCAACCACGCGCCCGTATCAGTATTGGGGTAATCGAGTTGCCCTGTCGGTTGCAAATTAAGCACGAGGACTTGCGTGTTGGCTCGCTGTACAATCGGCAATACCTGCGACGAAGTAGCATATGTGGCAGTATGACAAATCAACAAATCCACCTGTGCCTGTGCAAAAAACTGACCAGCAGCAACCGCTGCTGGTGCCGTATCGACCAACCCGGCGCCAACCACTTCTGCGCCGAGCGCCGTCAACTGTGCGGCAATCTCGTCATAATAGCTAACCAATAGTTCACGCAACCCGGGGAATTGCGTCCAATAGGCCTGTAACCCTATCGCAAATAACCCAATCCGCGGTCGTGTTTGCGGGATGTGTTGCATATGCTTTTCCTTTTTTGAATAAAAACAGGCGTAGGGCTAGCCTACGCATTGTTGGATGCACTGTCAAGTCTCGAGTGAACCTGATTTTTGGCATTAGCGTGGCATAAATTCGATTTATAGTAAATACTTATTATTACGGTTTAGCAAAAAAACGTTCAATGGTAATGTCGCTTCGCAGTCAATTGCCAATCACCATACCTTATGAAATAACTGTATTATTGCTCAGGCACACATCAGCAAACGTTTTACTTGAGTTCACACAAATAATGATTTTGAAAGAATTACATTCATCCTTGAAAGCCGCAGTACTGACGGGGAGTGCATTGTTATTGTGCCACCTCGTCTGTTATGCCAACGTAGCATAATTTCATACACACCATTCCGCTTGACGAAGTTTTTGAAGCTCTGTATATAATACGAAGGTGGCTTCAACATCATAGGAAGTAACGGTATTGTCTTCCATCCGTTTGAGCGGTAATTTCTCACAAGCCAAACCATCTTTTCATCAATCCTTCACTAATTGGTGAAAACGTCGCACTTAATTTCACTTTCTTTTGAGGATTAGCATGAACGAGTTTATCCCTTACTTGGCATGTGAACCTGCCCGCACAGCCATAAGTTGGTACTGCCATGTGTTTGCTGCGGTTTGTTCAGAATTAATCGCCGATGGGCCAGAACGCGTAGCGCATGCTGAGCTCAATATTGGCCAGTCACGGTTTTTTGTCTCTTCAGTTTATGAAGACCACCATCTTCATGATCCCCGTACACAAACGTCGGTCGCGAGTGCGGTCGCGGTGGTCTGTACAACTATCGCAAACCCACTCGCCCGTGCGCTGACAACAGGTGCAACCCTCCTCAGGCCGGTTGAAGTAGGGCGTAACGCCAAATTCCGAGATCCGTTCGGCCACATCTGGTTCCTCAATCAAGTATCGCTGACACACGATAAAACGGAGGAATAACGGCGTGCAAACGCAATCACACTGTCACGGTATCAATGTCTGCAAGAGTGGTGTCAACTGCGTTGGGAGATTACTTCATGAAAACGCAATCACGATTGTGATGAAAATGTTGATCTATTCAAATTTAAACTGAACTGATTACATAATTGAGCGGAGTGAATGGTCATTTCCGCGCCGTTAAATCCAACCACGCAATAAGATAACCAAAATGAATTATCCAATTAAATGATTGATATGCATTGATCCCCAACCCGTTTATTAAATGTCGATCGCCCGAGCAGCATCGTCCAACACTCCGCCATTATGGTTTTTAATGTGTTCGCAGGAGAAATCCCGTAGAGCACAAGATTCTCGTTCTACTCAATTTGCGCAGGATAGAAGAAGGTATGGGTGAATTTACCGGCTGTCATCGCTGTGAAGTGGATTTTCAACCTTGTTGTTGGTATATGGTGAACTTCAACTTTGGTTTCAGCACCACGTGAAATTTTGCGAAGTATTCAACTAATCATTGTTAGCTGGGTTCCGTTTTATGATCTCACAAAACCCGATTGATCGAGTTGATTCAATTTATCCAAGACCCAAATTACCGCATTCGCATAACCGTTTGCCCCGCTCCGAATAAACGGACCATTCCTACACGACCTTACCCCATGCAACAATCCCAGACGTGATTTTCCCTCTGTAAACTTTTTGTTTGTTAATTATTTCAAATTTGTTTGCACTATTTTTTCTTACGAAAATACACCATACTCGCCCCTCTCCGTCGAGTCATAGTCACCAAGATACACGAAGCCCCCCTCTCACCCTATCTCTTTTTTGCTACTATTTTTATTTCAAATTTGTTTGAACTATTTTTTCTGCACAAAAATACACCATATCCCGAACCGAGCCACATACTCCACATCAATATATTCCCACCACACGCCCTAGCTTACCTTGATACACGAGCCCACCCCCTCACCTATCTCTTTTTTAACCACTCTATTATTATTTCAGATTTGTTTGCACTATTTTTTTGCGAAAAAAAATACACCATACTCGCCCCTCTACGCCGAGTCATAGTCACCACGATACACGAAGCCCTCCTCTCACCTTATCTCTTTTTTGCTCACTATTTTTATTTCAAATTTGTTTGAACTATTTTTTCTGCACAAAAATACACCATATCCCGAACCGAGCCACATACTCCACATCAATATATTCCCACCACACGCCCTAGCTTACCTTGA
>CALQBW020000154.1 GCA_943328915.2 Singulisphaera sp. GP187
ATTTTGGTATCCTTCTTGGCTAAACTACACTCGATTATAACTGTTTATAAAGGTTATTATGACAGAATCGTATGTTATGATTGATAATAATATTCTAACGAATGATGAAATATAGGCAAAGGTTTATCGATGACACCGATTCCTTCCGCAATTATGGCCCTTGATGGACATATGCGCCATGGGCATCAAAAGATTTTGGATGCATTGGCTGCGCATCAGGTGGCAGTTGCTGATTATCCAATGCATTTACCGGTAGTACGCGCGAATCATCCTGCCGCAGCACGGGCCTACCCGATGCAAGGAATCCTCAAGTATCATGGTTTGAGCGATTGGGCACAAAGAATAGCTTTTCTTCCGAGTATTTCGGTCAACAGTGATGCGGCGAGCACATTAACATTGGTTGAGTTTGTTCCCGACCTCACCACTGATGAAATCTGGATAGGGGATGGACCTGCCCAAGGACGAGAACGTGATCGTGTGGTACAAACACTTGATGCGTTACGTGTCATGGCGGGGATTTCGTGGCGGGCTATTGTCCGGAGCAGGAACATTTTTCGCGCTGCCGTCGAAGGTAAAGGGTTGGGTTCGAGTGCGTCGGGTTCAGCGGCGTTGGCGGTCGCAGGAATTGCCGCATTGTTTGGGTCAGAAATGATTGCAAATCAGCGCTTTGTAAGCTGTGTGGCGCGGTTGCTGGCAGGGTCGGGGTGTCGCGCAGCGGTGGGCGGGATTGCGTTGTGGGTGTCACACCACGGCATGAGTCATGCAGAAAGCTTTGCAGTGCGCCTCGATGATCCTGCGTTGTTTGCAGATGTGTCTTTGTTGACCGTGCCGATGGCGTCGCGGATTGGTCTCAAAACCGAACAAGCGCATGCGGATGCGCCAAATAGTTCATTATTTGCGGGATGGATGTCGACGCGCGCTGATGAAATCGTCGCAGCAATAGCAGCCACCCGCTGCGGTGATTGGCAGGCGTTGGGACGCATGTCTGAAATAGATAGTATGCGTTTGCACGGGATTACCATGTCCGGTGGTGATGACTACAAAATCATCGGCTGGGAGCCCGAGAATATTTTGTTGTTTCGGATGTGTAATGAACTGCGCGGTCAAGGCATCCCTGTATATTGTTCTACAGATACTGGTCCGACTGCGGTTTTTATGGTTGCCAGCGTACACGAAGATGCAGTGGTCGCGGCGATCCAGACAATACTGCCTAATCACGACGTGATTCGAGGCAAAATTGCTGGGCCTGCAGCATTAATCGATGTTGCTGAGGCAAAAGTTTTGTTGGGGATGGAATAATTTTTTGAATCGCGTTTCGATTTATTGGTTCAATATATTTGGAGGAATTGATGAGCAATAGCGATTTTTTAAGTGACGTACTCGCCCAACCTGATTTACTCGAAACTGCGTTGCGGGCGCATTTGACCGTCGGCAGTCAACTCGAAATTGCTGCAAAGGCGTTGCGAGAAGCGGCACCGCGGCGGGTGATTATCACAGGGATGGGGAGTTCTTTTTATTCAGCGTATCCCGCAATGCTCAAGTTGTTTGCCGCTGGCTGGCCGGTGACACATATTGAATTATCGGAATTATTGCATTTTGGCCATCAAGCCTTGACCCGTGACACGGCGCTGATTGTGATTTCGCAATCTGGTGAAACCATCGAAGCAGTGCGATTGCTCAATGATCGTCATCCGCAATCGTTGTTGATTGCGGTAACCAATAATCCGAGCGGCACGTTGGCGCGCCATGCCAATTACATAATCCCGCATATGGCAGGACCAGAGCGGGCCGTAGCAACCAAAACATATACGACGTCATTGCTGGCATTGACGATTTTGGCCGGTCGAATGGTTGGGGAGGCTCCCGCGCAGATTGCCGATCAACTACTGCCTGCCCTTGAAGCTCAGCGTCAAATATTGGCTCAATTCGATCCACAGAGTTTGCCCGCAGAGTGGCGGCAACCAGGGCCGATCACGTTCGTGGGACGCGGTCCTTCGTATGCCACGGCGTTGGCAGGGTCGCTGTTATTCAAAGAAACAGCTCGTTTGTCGGCTGATGCGTTGAGCAGTGCACAGTTTCGTCATGGACCACTCGAAATTGCTGGTCCTGGCCACCGTGCAGTCATTTGTGCGGGACCAGGTGCAACATTTGCATACGATATGCGACTCGCAGACGAATTACATGCCTGCGGAAGTGAAGTGTGGTTGATTGGTGCGGTCCAGACCACACGACGCTACCCTATTACTACCTTACCGCAATTGGCGTTTGCCCCACTCGCCGAAATCATCCCCTTGCAATTGGCGGCCCGTGCGTTGACACTGGCTTGTGGCTTGGTGCCCGGAGAATTTGCACGGATTGGTAAAGTGACCGACAGCGAATAACATTGGTCTGAGAGGAATTCAACATGAGCGATTTACATATTTTGCAACTTTTGCGTGAACTCTGTGACATTCCCGGTCCGAGTGGGTATGAAGCCGCTGTGCGTGATTACCTTGTCAAACGATGGCAACCGCTCGCTCAGGAAGTTGTGATTGACCAAGTGGGGAATTTGTTGGTCAAAGTCGGTGGTAATGGCCCGCGGGTGCTGATCCAAGCGCATATGGACGAAATTGGTTTCGTGGTGCGAAGTATTACTGAAGAAGGTTTTTTGCTCCTTGATACTGCCCAAGGAGGTCGTCGACAATCTCCCGATCGACGTTACATGATTGGCCAAACAGCCCAAGTATTGGGACGCACAGGTGTGGTGACCCGTGGTATTTTTGCGGCGGCAAGTGGGCATGTTATGACGTTACCGCAATACGAAAAAGCACACTTAGGATTTGAAGATATTTTTGTGGATATCGGTGTTACGAGTCGCCGCGAAGCGGAGTTGTTTGGTGTGCATGTGGGTTCGGCAGTGATATGGTATCGTCCAATCCAACAAGTTGGACGCTATGTCAGTGGGAAGGCAATGGATGATCGTATGCCACTTGCGATCATGGATGTATTGCTCCATGGTCTCGACATTGCCACGCTGGGATGTGAACTCTGGTTCGGTGCCACCATTCAAGAAGAAAATGGATTACATGGTGCCCGTGCCATGGGCATCCGTGGCAATTTCGCAATGGCCTTGGCGCTCGACGTGGGGTTGACGGGTGATGTGCCGACAGTCGGTTTGCGAGAATACGATGCGCGCCTCGGTGGTGGTCCCACTCTGGTGCACAAAGATGCATCGATCCAATATGACCGGCGATTATTGTGGCATTGCGCCGATTTAGCTAGTCAAGCGGGAATCGCGTATCAACATGGGGTCTACGCAAATTATGGGTCCGATGGGGTGGCATTTATCGATGCTGGAATTCCAGCATTGTTAATTGGAATACCCACACGTTACACGCATACCGCCTTTGAAATGGTCGACCCCACTGATATAGATGCCACAATTCGCTTGTTACACGTGTTTGTGCAACAGCCGCCCGTGTGGTAGTTTTTCGGAGCATCTGTGTTTGTAAAGGATTGCGAAATGCGACAACAGCAAGCAATTGTGCTCGGTGGTGGGGGCGGAGTAAGTGTAACGTTACAAGCGATTCCCGATACATTTCACAAAACAGCAATTATTGCGGTGACGGATACTGGCCGTTCGACCGGTTTGGCGCGTACTATTGGTGGTGATATGCCCGCGCCTGGTGATATCCGTGCGACTATTGCCGCAACTGCCCAAAATCGCCAATTTGCCCAACTTCTCCAACATCGCTTTGATGGTGCGGGAATGGCTGATTTAGCGGGGATGAACTTGGGGAATTTAATCCTTGCGGGGTTGTATCGTGAGCTTGGTAATTTTGAAGCTGCAGTTGCGGCGTTGGCTAGTCTTGCGCAATCAATGGTAACGGTATTACCGGTAAGTGCAGTCAGCACGCAACTTTGTGCCCATCTGATTGATGGAAGTGATTATTTTGGCGAATTTGCGGTGCGGGCTCCTCACAAAGCCCCGATTGCTACCTGTTGGCTGACCCCACAAGCACCTGCATTGCCTGCGGCCTGCCAAGCGATTCGTGATGCAGATATCGTGTTCATTGGGCCGGGGAGTTTTTATACGACGTTGCATGCAGTCCTATTACCTGATGGTATCCGTGATGCCCTGGCTGATTGCCGAGCCAAAGTTGTTTTTATTGCAAATACGACGACACAAACCGGCCAAACGGAACATCTCGACATCGTCGGGCATGTCGCTGTCATGGCAGCATTATTAGGTGCCGGCGTGCTTGATATCGTGATCCTCAACAGCCGACCGGCGACCGCGAATCAGATTGCGTTCTTGGATCGTGAAGGTTTGCGCCCTCTCAACATTGCCCCCGAAGATATTGATTTGATAACTGCTATGGGTGTGCAAGTTTTGGCAATACCATTGAGCGAATCTGACGATTCCCAGCGCACCTTGTGGAACAAACAAGATACTGTACGGCACGATATTTCTGCATTGCGATCTGCGATATTGACAGTGTTGTCGTAAAAAGGAGTCAGCGATGTCACCATTGCCCAATCATGGCTTGCTCACCACGTTCCACGAATGGAGTCCGAATGAAATGACACATCGCGCGACTGCATTTCGCGAACAGATGCAACGCCGGCGTTCGATTCGCATGTTTCGTGAACAAGCAGTCCCCCAACAGATTATCGAAGAAGTGATTCGTACTGCCGGTACGGCTCCGAGCGGTGCGAATCAACAACCATGGCATTTTTGTGCGGTAAGCAATCCTGAAATGAAACACCGTATTCGTATGGCAGCCGAACAAGAAGAGCAGACGTTTTATAGTGGACGTGCCCCCACCGAATGGCTGAATGCTTTGGCGCCGTTGGGAACCAATGCCAGCAAACCGTTTCTCGAAATCGCACCATGGTTGATTGTCTGTTTTGCAGAAAGTTGGCATTTCACCCCTGATGGTGGCAAAGGAAAAAACTATTACGTGACCGAATCAATGGGTATTGCCATTGGGATGCTTATTAGTGCGATCCATCATGCAGGCTTGGTCACGCTGACGCACACGCCGAGCCCAATGGGTTTTCTCAGTGAAATTTGTAGTCGTGGCGAAAACGAACGTGCCTATTTGTTGTTGCCGGTGGGATATCCTGCGGAGGAATGCGAAGTCCCAATCATTACCAAAAAATCACTGTCAGATATTTCTACGTTTTTTCTATAAGAAATCTAACAAAGACCGCAGGATTTCGCCTGCGGTCTCTCATTTATAGTGGATGATGTGTACGATTACTTCAAAATGTAATATGACCCACGTTTGTCGCCAAGTCGTAAAAAGATACCGCGTTCGACGAGGTCTGCCAAATCGCGTCGCAGGGTTTCGGTCGATACCGACGCGTGCATTTCTTGCATTTCGCCATTCGTTATGCGATGGCGTTCGCTTACACTATTAAGGGCGCTTATTTGGCGGTCATTGAGCCCCATTCTGCGCCATTGGTCGTTACTATCGCTGGTGATTTGTTCTGATTCGATGTTGTTGTAAAGTGTCACCAAAAAGCCGCCGTCGGTTTCGGCGAACGTGGGAGGCAACAAACCGGCGGCTTCCATTTGGGCAAACATGCGATTTATGCCATACCCGAGGCGTTCAATTAATCCAAAGTCAGCCATCACTTGCACGATGCTTTCATTGCGTGAAAATCGTTGGTCGGCGATGTTTTCGATAGTCATATGTCCAGGCAATCGTCCTGGTGAATGGCATTCGAGGCGATCGGTATACAACGTGATGCGGATGCCTTCGCCCCGGATGAGGTAATCGCGGTGGGCTACGGCATTGACCAGCACCTCACGAACGACGGCGAGGGGGAATTGGGTCCAATCTTTGCGCTCGAGCCCTTGCATAATGCTACCGCGCTTCATGTGTTGGCCCAGCCACATTTCAGCTCGACGCACCGCTTCGACGAGCGTATCATGGATATCCTCGCGCATGAATTCGTCGCTCATGGTTTTGCCGGCGTATTGCACGAGAGTGATTTCAGCTTGCGGGAAGAATCGCTCGATATCATGGGCAAAG
>CALQBW020000155.1 GCA_943328915.2 Singulisphaera sp. GP187
AAACAATTCAATCAACGTCATTATTTCTGGGAATCGATAGACACACCGCATCTTTCTCAATTCGTGTATTTTACTGTCGAATCAATCCCAGGATTGAGTTTTTTACCAAAAGGGATAACAAGCAATGGAAATAGTAGGCGCAGTGCTTATTGGCGCAATTGTCGGCTTGTTGTTAGGCTTAATCGGTGGTGGTGGTGCGGTTTTGATCGTACCAAGTATGGTATATATTCTGCACGTTGACGCACATATTGCATTAGCAACCGCTTTAATAATTGTGGGAGTCAATGCCCTCATCGGTGGGGTGATGGCCTGGTGGGCAGGACGAACCCACATTCGCACGGCGTTGCCGTTTGGGGTTGCTGGCATAGTGACGGCGTATCTTGGGGCACGGATTTCGCGCCTTATCCCCGGTGATATTTTGCTGATTGCGTTTAGTTGCATGTTGTTGGTTATAGCTCGTGTTATGTATCAAGGACCAAGCACAGCGAAGCCCGCAGTAATCCAATCACGGCCGCTCTGGCACATTATGATCATCGGTGCGAGTGTTGGCTTGGTGACAGGCGTTTTGGGCATTGGCGGTGGGTTTTTGATTGTGCCAGCTATGGTATTGCTTATCGGAATGCCAATGAGCGAAGCCGTTGGGACATCTTTGATTGTTATTGCAATTAATAGTGCCGCGAGTATGCTGGGCCACCTCGATGCACTTTTCGATTGGACCCTAATCATGTGGCTGCTTGTTGGCGCCGTACCAAGCATCCTCATCAGCGGCCGAATCAGCCCGCATATCTCGCCAAAAAGCCTACGTCACGCCTTTGCGATATTTGTCAGTGTGGTTGCTGTTATCATGTTGGCCGAAAATATGTGGGGCCGGTTTGTGCATTAAGAAAAATGTCTAATTACACAAACGCCAGGTTCGGATCAACAGCAACCGCTAAATCGGCAAGCTCCGGTCGGTAAAAAGCGCAGGCCGCGATCATCGCTGCATTGTCTGTACAAAATTCAATTGTGGGAATGTATACCGGGACGTTGATTCGCCGCAACAATACTTCGCGTAAGCGTTGATTTGCGGCCACACCCCCCGCCAAAACCACCGCCTGAGCACCCGTATCAAGTACCGCTTGGCATGTTTTGCGCGTCAATATATCAACTACTGATTCTTGAAATAAATAGGCTAGTTCATATGTACGTTGAGTCAATCCAACAGCATCTGCTGCGTGAGTCGTGGCTGCTGACTGCATTTCGTGGAGCACCGCAGTTTTGAGGCCACTAAATGAAAAATCATAACTTCCGTGCAACCACGCCCGCGGCATGCGTTCATTACCCGCTGGTGCTTGCGCAAATTGTTGAATCGCAGGTCCACCGGGGAAGCCAAGATTGAGCAAGCGAGCTACTTTATCAAAAGCCTCTCCAGCAGCATCGTCAAGGGTACCACCCAAACGGACTGCCTGACCGTGACCACGCAGCAATGCAAGTAACGTATGCCCACCCGACACAATCAATGCCACACAGGGGAAAACTGGTGGAGCAATGGCGTCTAACCAGGCTGCATAGACATGCGCTTCGACATGATTGACTGCAATAAAAGGTAGTCCTCTAGCCCATGCCAAGGTTTTGGCGGTGTTGAGACCGGTTAATAACGCACCTGACAAACCGGGCCCATAGGTGGCTGCCACCGCATCAATGTCTTGCCAGCCCCCCGGGGTCTGGGCAATGGCATCGCGTACTACTTGCTCAATGCTCAAAATATGTTGACGCGAAGCGACTTCCGGCACAACCCCACCATAGCGACGATGAATGTCGATTTGTGATGCAACAACGTTGGCGATAATCGTGTGCCCATCACGTACAACAGCAGCCGCAGTTTCGTCACACGATGTTTCTATGGCCAATATTGTCCGTATCGGTTTTATCATCAAGAATTCATCTATCTATGCTGTTCCTGTCTGTTGATTTAGTATACTATACACAGTAGGGGAACATGCATTAATTGCAATTTCCTTATTGAGATGCAAAATATCGACATCACAATCAACTCAATAAATGCATGCTTGTGTTGCATGGGAACTTTGCCATCTACTCAGAACGTCATTGCATTAGCTAAATATTGTGTCATATCCCACAAAAGGTCTCTGATATGGTCCGTTTGGTACGTATATTCCTACTATTTTTTGTGATTGCGGGTGTTGTTGAACACTCTCCGCCGACGAGTCATGCCGCCAGCACTCAGCCCATAGACACCATCACCCAAGTTCTTGTTGCACAAGGGGCAACTCCACGGTCAATCGACCGCCAAAGTCGCATTCTCGACCCCATCACGCCACCACAGCAATTTACCGCGCTGGTGGTACGGTGGCAAGTCAATGGAAAACTTGCCAGTATTCAACTTGCAGTACGCATTCAGACCGCTAGTGGGTGGGGCGAATGGCAAGCATTGAGTCCCAACGATGAATTTGCCGACCCCGATGCACCAGCCAATCACGCCACCAGTACCATGATTTCAACTGACATTCCAGCGACTGCATGGCAAGCACAACTCATGCTGTCACCGAACAGCACGAGTTATGTCACCCAAATCAGTGGCATCACAATGAATACACAGTTACCCAACGCCTCCCGTCGGGTACTTACTTCCGCAGCGTTTAGCACACCAAACGGGAGCAAACCGGCCATTGTCTCACGGACAACATGGGGCGATAGTAGCGTCGCATTATGGGACCAACGCGCGGCCAATGGCGAAACTACGAACGCCACGTGGCTGCCTGAACCTGCCGAAATCGCCAATCCAAGCATGATTACCATACACCATACCGCCACGCCCAACGATGCATTGGGGAGCGATTGGGCAGCCCGGGTGCGCTCGATTTGGCGCTATCACACCATTACTAATGATTGGGGGGATATCGGCTATCATTTTTTGATTGATCCCAACGGAGTGATTTATTCAGGAAGGCTCAATGGTGTGCGCGACAACGGTACGATAATTGATGGCGCACATGCATATGGCTACAACCGCGCCAACATCGGCATCTCGATGATGGGGACATTCAGCGATGTAGCGCCTACTACTGCCGCCCAAAACGCCCTCAATAGCCTGATTGCCTGGATTACCACCACCTACCACATCACCCCCAACACCACCGCCTATTACGCCTATAAAAACGTCATCCTCAATACGATTGTGGGGCACCGTGATATTAGTATCGGGGGTACGACATGTCCTGGTGGCGTATTGCATAATTTAATCCCTGGCATTCGTGTGACCGCTGCGATTAATAACGGTACTCCCCCGATCGATCATTGGATCGATAGCGTCTCGGCCAAAGCGACCACGATATTTCAGAATGATACGGCAGAATTCACAATCAAAATTCGCAATAACTATGATGATGGCACCGCAATTAGTGGTGCAGCTTTTTCTTTTGCTGAATCAGATGCCAGCTACACATTCAATCAAAATGAGTGTTGGGCCAAACGCAATAGCAGTGGAACATCATTATTTGATAAACCAGCAATTACGACGAATGCCAATCAACGGTTCCGCGTTATCGCTGGGTATAGTTCTTGGGACGGAACGTATGCAAATGTGGCAACCAAATGTCCGATTGAATCAACGGTGAACCAACCGTGGCGTTGGAGCATCGGTTCGAGTCCTATTGCGCAAGGAGATACTCGTTCAATCACCGGTCGGGTTCGCTTCACGAAAATTGGCAGTTATACCGTTTATTTTGGTGTCGTCAAAGACTGGATCGGCTACCCTGATTCCCCTTGTATCCCTGGCAATAGTAGTGGAGCCTGTGCGATAAACCCGATTACCATCAATGTGATTGCCCACCCGACAGCAACAGCAACAACAACGGCAACTCCTACCGCCACACTGAGCGATGCCGTCAAAGGCCGAATTGCGGCAGCTACTACGACGATGGCAAGTTACCATGCCAAAAGCACTGTACTCGCATTCGCAGCAAGTCAAACTATCATTGCCGAGCACTTAACAACCACTGCCATCAGGACGAACGGACTCCAAACTCGCACAAGCACGCGGACCGCTTCCAAAACAGCTACAGCAACGCCTATCACATTAATGAAGAGTGTGATTGCGCTGAGTGGAGCAACAAATACTGCCATCGCAGCATTGACGGGCACCGCATTAACAAAACAACATGCGATTGCAACATTCCAATCTGCGCTTCACAGTGCATTTACACAAACTGCTTACACCAAGAAAACCGTAACAGCACTCCAGAAACAGGTTTTTTTGAGTGCAACTCCATATGCAAAACAAACGCAAACGGCAATGATCGCGACGCAACGAAGTAATAATGCAACACGAACAGCAGAAATCATCAACCATGTCGCCACTCGCTCGTCCACGTCTACCAGCACTTCAACCCCCAGCCCCACACGTACCTACACAAAAACCGCTACTTCTACTCGCTCTGCAACCAGTACCAAAACAAATACCGTCACCATGACGATAAGCCCAACGCAAGTTTCGGTAATTATCCCAACAAGTATCGCGACACTGACGCTCAGCAGCAATATAACCCAACTTATCAATAACCAACACTATTATTTTGCACTCACCGGAAATGAAAGTGCCCATCCTCAACTCGAAACAATTGATTTGACCGATTTCACCCTCCAAACACCATTTGCCATTGATGGTTATTCAGCCAACCTGATGTATGTCAATCAAACAGATGATAATCAACTCGTTATGATAGGACGGCTATCGTGGAATACACTCTTTGTCCAACGGCTTGACGTTAGTGTAAACCCGCCGGTAGAAACAGGGTATTGGACAATGGTAAGCGCTGCAACCCCAAGTGCGCTGGTCGTGAGTGGACGATATATTTATGTTGCTTTGACCCAGTCTATCCCCAACAGCCCGATCTTCCAAACTACATTAATCACACTAGCGAATGATGCTTGGCTCCATGAAATATCACCGCAAATTGCATTACCAGGCCCTGTTTCGGTCATGCAGAATAGCGATAGTGGTGAATTTGGCATCATTATTGCAGGCACAAAAGCCAACAACAAAGGCTATTTGCTGGCAGGGAATATTCAAAACGCACGGTTGACCACCGGACCGACATTAACCGTACCGTTACGGATCAATCAAATTGTCAGCAAACAGCAGATCACAGGAATTACACCGCAAAACATGCTCTTCACGAGTGATGGCATTTCACTTACCCAATATCAGCTTGATATCGCAACGAAAACATTGACGCAGCTATCAATCCAATCAATTCCAAATGTGCAAATTGCGTTGGCACCAAATCCCACCCAACTCCTGGCAGTTACCAATTCTGCACCGTGGCAAGTATTGCTCTACAACGTGCTTTCACGCGGGGTAATGGCGCGTGGTACTGCCGTCATTTCACCTGATCAACCAACAAATATATTGGCAGTTGGGCAATGGTTGACATGGAATAACACCCACACCCTCTATCGAGCTTTATTGGACCGCTAATTTCATTTATATAAATATCAATTGAAGATTATTGTAATTTTATGCAAATTTGCGTTATACTATAGTATGTCGTAATTAAAATAATGGAACAAAAACAGTCCAAAACGCATCACAATAGTAGCACTACGTCAGTTGTGCATCATAGTATTTTGATTCACCGTCGGTTAGTCTTAATACAACTTCAATGGTACGAGGAATACACATGCGGTTATATCGTCCAATGTTAATTTTAATATCGTTTATCGCAGTAATTGTATTTTGTGCTATCCAATTTGCCACATATACCGCGAGTGCAGCATCAGGTCATGCTATTTCGGCTCCCATGGCGAACACACTGGTTATCAACCCCTCACGCACCCCTATCAACCATCAATCAGGGTGGTTATCAGCCACCACAGACAAAACCACACTCATGGTAGGTGACACCCTCGGAATTACCTTTACCCTTACCAACAAGTATGATGATCCTACTTATCGTACAGGGAGCGTCACTGATTCAGTAGCTATTCAAGGTCCACTCTATA
>CALQBW020000156.1 GCA_943328915.2 Singulisphaera sp. GP187
ATTCCCTTTGTAAAACGGGAATATCTCGAACGTGCCAATGAGTTCTATGCCAAACATGGTGCCAAAATGATTGTGATGGCCCGTTTTGTGCCGATTGTGCGCACCTTTGCCCCGTTTGCGGCCGGGATTGCCAAAATGGATTACAAAACCTTTATTACCTACAATATTGTGGGTGCATTTATCTGGACGACGGTGTTTGTCTGGGCTGGTTATTTCTTTGGCAATTTGCCATTTGTGCAAGAAAACTTCGAGTTGGTAGCATTGGCGATTGTTGTTCTGTCGGTATTGCCAGTGATTTATGAATGGATTCAGTCACGCCGCAAATCGGCATAATGTCGAGGTTGCCGGAAGCGACACAGACACCCTAGTGTTAAAGCGCTAGGGTGTTTAGTGTTTGACTAGGGTGTTTAGTGTTTGAGTAGTTCCGCAGCGTTGGTAGCGCGAATCGGCATGACACATAACATATCGTCACGATAGAGTGCTATTGCTGATGACCGATAATATGTCGCTCGGTAGAGGTAGTGTTGTAGTGATTTATTCGCAGCTATTTGGGTTGGATTGACGAGCCCGGCGTTGTGCCAAGCCAGTAGCGTTTGCCAAGTAACCGGCACAGATTCTGCATTCGCTCGAATAATCCCTCTTTCGAGGTTGACTGCAAGTAGCTCGATGGCATAATTGTTTTGGCTTGCCAGGATATTCGCGTAGTGTGGGGCTAAGAGTTGAGTAGGGATTGAAAGCCGAATTGTCACATGCCCCACCCCGGGTACTTCATGTGCCAAAATTTCGTCGACCACTGATGGACGTAGATTTGCTGGCCAAACGCTAAAATTCGTACCAAACCATTGATTGCTCTTGACTTGCGCATCCTGGTAATACGGGGTGATTGGACGAATACTCGGGAATGCATCTTCGAGCCAGCCCAATTCTTCGGTATAGAGCACGGTAATCATGATGGCAGCGAATTCACTGTCATCGAACTGGGTGATTTGGGGGTGGTTGTGTCGATGAGCCAATTGCAGAATATTTTGGCGTTGCGCATACACTATTTGGGCAATACTTGGCCTGATGTACCCGGATGGACGGTCAAGATATGGCGCAGCCATTGCACTTGATATCGTGGTGAGGAGATTGGAAGGAGTTGATTGTTTTTGAACCGGGAAAAGCAACAGTGCTATTACCATTAGCCAGAAAGACAAAACACGCACTGTCGTAATCCTCCCGTAGTAACACCAATAACCGTGGTATAATGCAAAAGATAATTATAGCATAGTGAACACAAATAACGATGGAATACCAACCAGATTTGAAGAAAATCACCGGCAACGGTGGTGAAATAAGCGAACTCGACCCAAAAGGTACTGGCGCTGAAGCTGGATTGCTTGTGGGTGATTTGGTTATTTCGATTAATGGTGAGCGCCTGCGCGATGCCATCGATTATCGGTTTTATATAGCCAACGAAGAAGTTGAACTTGAAGTGTTGCGCCAAGGTGAAACTCTAATATTTGAAATTGAAAAAGATGACGACGATGATTTAGGGATCGAATTTGGCGAGCCTTTGTTCGATAAATTGCGTACCTGCAATAACAAATGCCCTTTTTGTTTTTTGACACAAATGCCCAAGGGGTTGCGCAAAACGTTGTATTTAAAAGACGACGATTATCGACTCGGCTTTTTGTATGGTAATTTCGTCACCTTTACCAATCTCGATGAGGATGATTGGCATCGCATTGGTGAACAACGCTTATCGCCACAGTATATTTCGGTACATGCGACTGACCGCGCAGCGCGTGCGGTTTTGCTCGGCAAAGTCGATGTGCCTGATGTACGCGAGCAAATCCAGCGCCTTGGCGCGATGGGTATTGTCGTGCATGCCCAGATTGTCGCAATGCCTGATATTAACGATGGCGCATTGCTTCACCAAAGTATTCGAGAATTGGCTGCCCTGTACCCCATCGTGCAAACAATTGCAGTAGTGCCTGTAGGGTTGACGAAGTACCGCTTTGAAGGCAAACGCCCTCAAAGTATTCGTACTGCTATCGAAATTCATGAAGGCCCGGATTGGATCGATGCGAATTGGGAACGACAGCCGCTTTGGGATCAGGCGATCAAAGCAGAGGATTTAGGATTTTGTTCGCGATTAGGTACAGCCACTGATGTGCCTATGCGTGTGTACACCGCTGAAGAAGCGGCAGCAGTCGTCGACATTATTGAAGTTTATCAGAAACGTTATCAAACTGAGCATGATTGTGCGTTGGTCTATCCTTCTGATGAGTTCTACTTATTGTGTGATCGTCCGATGCCACCTGCGGAGCGCTACGACGGTATGCCGCAATATTCGAATGGTGTGGGGATGACGCGAGACTTCCTTGATGGCTGGGCAAAAGCACAACGCCGCCTTCCCACCGCGTTGCCTCACCAACGTGATATGGCAATTATTTGTGGAACGTTGATCGCTCCCACTATGCTCCGTTTGATTGATCGCTTGAATCGTGTCGAAAACTTGAATGCCCGGTTGATTCCTGTGGTTAATCAGTTTTTTGGCGAAACAGTGACCGTTTCGGGTTTGCTAATGGCACAAGATGTCATCCCTGTGCTCAAAGAATCAGGAGTGACGCGAGCCTTGTTGCCCCGAGTGATGTTTGATCACAAAGGGGAAAGAACCATTGATAATATGACCCTTGAAGATATCGCTACGGAAAGCGGTGTGGCGGTAATGTTGGCTGGTGAACCAGATGAAGTTGTGCGCTATGTGCGTGCATTGTCACGTGACGAAGCGAAGGTAGGGTAATGAAACCGATTGTTGCTGTGGTAGGTCGCCCAAACGTGGGTAAGTCTACCTTTTTTAACCGCCTTATTGGCCAACGGAAGGCCATTGTCGAAGATTTACCGGGGACGACCCGTGACCGATTGTATGGTGATTGTGAGTGGAATGGACGACAATTCACCGTGGTTGATACGGCAGGTTTGTTGTTTGAACACGACGACTTGACGGAAGGCACCCCCCAAATCGAAATAGCGCGCCAAGTACGAGCTCAGGTAAAAATTGCCCTCGAAGAAGCAGATGTTATCTTGTTTGTCGTTGACATCATTTCTGGGATTACCGCTGCCGACGATGAAGTCGCCGTATTATTACGCCGCTCAAGTAAACCAATTGTGTTGGCTGCCAATAAATCTGACAGTTTAGCCCGTAATCTTGATGCAGTCGAGTTTTATGCACTGAACCTTGGTCATCCCATCCCTATGAGTGCGTATCACGGTATTGGGACGGGTGATGTACTTGATGCTGTTGCTGAATTGCTTCCACCCATGGATGAACCTGAAAGTGACGACACGGTTCGGATTGCCCTGGTTGGCCGCCCTAATGTGGGTAAATCATCGTTGCTCAATCGTTTAGTCGGTAGCGAACGGAGTGTGGTCTCTTCAGTTCCTGGGACGACACGTGACGCCATTGATACCATGATTGACATTAATGGCAAACCTGCAATGTTGATTGACACTGCCGGTGTACGCCGCCGTGGCCGGGTCGAACCAGGGGTCGAAAAACACAGTGTCCTCCGCACCATGCGCGCCATCGAGCGCTCTGATGTGGCAATGTTGTTGATTGATGCCGAAGAAGGCGTTACTGCCCAAGATACCCACATCGCCGGGATGATTCTCGATCAACTCAAGGGTGTGGCGATTTTGGTCAATAAATGGGATCTTGTCATCAAAGACGACGAAACATTTTATGCCTTTACCCGCACGGTACGCGAGGCGTTTAAGTTTATCCCGTATGCACCGTTGATTTTTATATCTGCGAAAACTGGTCAACGGGTTGACCAAGTCTTGCCAACAGCCTTGGCAATTGCGGACGAACGTCGCAAGCGCGTGCCGACGTCGCAACTCAATGCCTTGCTCCGACAAGCATTGTTTGAGCATCCACCTTCTTCTATCAAAGTAGGTGCCCATTTGCGTATTTATTACGCAACGCAGCCTCAAGTCAATCCGCCGGTCTTTTTGTTCTTTGCAAATGATTCCAAAATGATTCACTGGGGCTATGCACGGTACCTGGAGAATCGATTGCGCGAGAAATTTGGCTATATTGGCACGCCAATCAAAATTGTCTTCCGTGGAAGAGCCGAACGTGACCCCGATGAAGTCAAGCCATCCAAACGACGTCAACCAGCACCAACGCCGTCTATTGTTGCCATACCGCTCGATGAACAACCGTTTATTGAAACATGGGACAGCGACGATTTCGATGACGAGGCCGAAGTTTTTTGGGTCAAAGAATAAACGATTTGTTCACCAATGAATGTTCATCACAACCCCGCCGTGGCATTACGCTACGGCGGGGTTTGGGTTAGAGCCTGTGCTAGCTCATCATAAATTGCCCGAGGTGTACCATCACCGGCGATAAGTAACCAGCCATCGTGGTAGGTGTGGGTTGGGGCAGGCAGGCCGAATTGCCATAACGTAAAGACATTCACCCATGGCCATTGTTTGGCTTGCTGATAGGCTGCAATACTCCAGCGGATGCGTTGGGCAGGGGTGACAGCGAGCTGCCAGCGCGGCGCGTCGTTCCACCCTCCTTCCGTTATATAAATTGGCTTATTGACATAACTGTTAATTAATGTGTGGATCAATTCCACTCGTCGCATATTGACGACATTCCAGTCGGGAGGATCTCCAGGGGGTAATTGGCCACCGTACGCATGGACTGCCCAGGCATCAAAGTATTGTCCACCCCCGGCGGCGAGGAAGCGGGTGGTAAATTCGCGATCACCGAGGCGTACTTCCGCATGATCACCGAGGGTCTCACCTGGTGACAAGGCACCGGCGATGACGATAACTTCGGGTGTTGCTTGCTTGACTGCGGGGTATACAGTGGCAAGGAGCTGGGCATACGCTTCAGGGTTAGGAGTTTGACCTCCCCATTCAAATTGCAAATTCGGTTCGTTCCAGATAATAATATGCGTGACGCCACGTTGGTGGTAGCGTTGGGCAAAGGCTACCACATATTCACGGTAGGCGGCATATCTGTGGGGTAGCAACAAGCGGTCGCTGGTATCGGCAGGGTGTCCCCAGGCAGGCACTATATCGAGGCGGGCGATTACTGCAATGCCGCGCTCATGGGCATGATCGATTACCATGTCAAAACCGCGCCAATCATAGCCGTATTGTGAGCGCGGTTGGGCATAGGCCCAGGGAAAAAGTTCGACAATCCAAGGTGTGCCCATTGCCGCTACCAAATCGAGTTGGTGACTGATAAACACTTCGTCACCTACGCCGGTTAAGCGGGTATGCACGGCGGCTTTAGGGTTGGTTGTTGCGACAGTTTTTGATTTTGGAAGGTCAAGTGCCGTCAAAAGCCGTTGCATCACTACTGTGTTGATGCTGCCGGTGATGACGCAAATGATACCAAGTATGATAATAAGTTTTTTTATTTGATGTAGCATGTTATGTTGGAGTAAAAATGACGAATAGATATGTAATCTAGTTGTGCTTGATTGTAGAACGTAACTGCCTATACTGCAATTTATGTATTATTTCAGTCTTGAATTCTCTCCATGGTGATTGTTCCCTGGTAGGCTAACCACAACACAGATTAATCTGTAGTAATTCAACATTGTATGTGTTAACAATGATTCCAGTCATTAGTGAGGCATACACTATTAAATTACTTGTATTCACCAGCTATTGAGCTGAGATCGTCCAAGGGTCCACTTATTTGCGCGTTATTTTCACATTAGCGTGTGCAGAAGCGGGTTGCCAAGATAATTGCAATGATTGTGCATAGCACAATCCCCCTCCCTGTCAGCAATAGGACAGGGAGGGGGATTGCGTTGTTGAGATCCTACAATCCGTTAATAATGGCTTTCGATTTATCGACAGTGGTATTGTCACCAAGCGTTCCAAAACTGTTACTCCCCCAACAAAGTGCTTTAGAATTAGCAACTGCACAGGTATATTGTCTGCCAGCACTAATTGATATGACA
>CALQBW020000157.1 GCA_943328915.2 Singulisphaera sp. GP187
ATCTTCGAAACGACACCGGCACCGACGGTGCGACCACCTTCGCGGATAGCGAAGCGTAAGCCGTCTTCGATGGCGACGGGGACGAGTAATTCAACGGCCATTTCGATGTTGTCGCCTGGCATAACCATTTCGACACCTTCGGGCAACGTGATTGAACCCGTTACGTCAGTGGTGCGGACATAGAATTGTGGGCGGTAGCCGGGGAAGAACGGTGTATGACGACCGCCTTCTTCCTTCTTCAACACGTATACATTGGCCATGAATTTCTTGTGTGGCTTGATTGAACCAGGAAAGCACAGCACTTGGCCACGCTCGACATCGGTTCGTTCTACGCCACGCAACAAACAACCCACGTTATCGCCAGCCAAACCTTCGTCCAATGTCTTTTGGAACATTTCGACGCCGGTCACGACGGTTTTCTTGGGCAATTCTTCGCTCATGCCGACGATTTCGATTGTTTCGCCAGTCTTGACCTTGCCGCGTTCGATACGACCCGTGACCACAGTACCGCGACCTTTGATACCAAAGACGTCTTCAATTGGCATCAAGAAGGGCTTGTCGATTTCGCGGGTTGGGGTTGGAATGTAGCTATCGACGGCCTCCATCAAGTCCAAAATACATTTGTATTCGGGGGCATTGATGTCGGTTGACGTGCTGGCCAACGCCTGCACGGCTGAACCACGTACAATCGGAATATCGTCGCCGGGGAAGTTGTTTTTGCTCAACAATTCGCGCAATTCCAACTCAACCAATTCCAACAATTCCTCGTCATCCATCAAGTCGACTTTGTTCAAAAAGACGACCATGGCCGGTACTTGCACCTGACGCGCCAAGAGCACGTGCTCTTTGGTCTGGGGCATCGGACCATCTGGGGCTGACACCACGAGGATGCCACCGTCCATTTGCGCCGCACCGGTAATCATGTTTTTGATGTAGTCGGCGTGCCCTGGGCAGTCGACGTGGGCATAGTGCCGTGACTCGGTTTGGTATTCGACGTGCCGAATGGCAATCGTGATACCACGAGCCCGCTCTTCGGGAGCGTTGTCAATTTGGTCATACGCCGTGTATTGTGCGGCGCCGCGCAATGACAACACCTTGGTGATGGCAGCCGTCAACGTGGTCTTCCCATGGTCGACGTGACCAATGGTGCCGACGTTGATGTGTGGCTTGTTTCGCTCAAACTTCTGTTTACCCATGATGTGTATATTCTCCATGAACACGAATGCAGCGTAAGGCGCTTTTGCCCCCGCCGCAAGATCCCAATAAGATGGTGGAGCCCAAGATGGGGATTGAACCCATGACCTCGTCTTTACCAAAGACGTGCTCTACCACTGAGCCACTTGGGCACACCTAAAACCAACCATCGCATACGTGGCCAAACGCATGTAACCAAATGGTGGTGGGCCGGGCTGGATTCGAACCAGCGAAGGCGTAAGCCAGCAGATTTACAGTCTGCCCCGGTTGGCCACTTCGGTACCGACCCATATGTGTCTTTTCAGACAACGAGGTGTATTATACGGGGCTAAAGGAGAGATGTCAAACGGAATTTGTGTTTTTTGGGGGTGGATTTTAAAAAGAACGGTTGAGATTGAACGTTAGCCCAATCCAAATTTACTTTTACCGATACCATGCCCCCGCTCGTTATTTGGAGATGGAAAGGACTTCATCGACACCACGTAAATGCCAAACAGGATTGGAATAGCTACTCCGTAAAATCAATCGCGCTGGTCGAATTAAATTTGAGTCAGCAATTATCCCCGATTTGAGTCGGCTGACGTCGCCGCCCCGCGCCTGTACCACAGCGCATGCAAAAGCATAGCGTGAAATTGCTGTCGCGCCGACCAAATGGAGTGGACCACGATGATTTTGGTCAATCAAAACGAGCAGTGCTTGTGCTAATTCATCTACCAAGACAGGGCAACGCCATTCATCGCGAAAAAAGGTAGCTTCGCGCGTTCCGCTGGCCGCATCGAGGGCGGATATTTCATGGGCACTCGGCGGTTGCAAAGGGGAACTATAGAGCAATGACGTACGTACGATGCTTGCTTCGGGGTGTGATTGAGCGACGCCGGCTTCGGCGACCGCTTTGGCCGCCCCGTAAGCGGTTATCGGGTCGGGCATATCGATTTCGTCGTATTCGGTGGCTGTGCCGGCAAAGACCATATCACTCGAAATATGGATGTGACGCGCATTGACGTTGGCTGCCGCCGCAGCGGCTTCAATTGCACCCAGGACGGTGATATTGTGCAGTTCAGGGCCAGATTGCACGTAGGCAGTATGAATCACGGCATCAGGTTTGAATGCCTCAATCGCTGCGGATAATTCACCACGTTTACGTAAATCAATGACGTCTGCATCACGATACCCGCGTGCTTGGTGTACACTCCCGCGGACGTCAAAGCCATTGTCAGCGGCAAAACGTGCGAGATGTCCCCCTAAATACCCTGAAATACCGGTGATGTAGAGTCGCATACGAATCACTTTCTGGTGTAAATTCCGTGTTATTTTTTAAACCTGGCGCGGTGCGCTAACGGGTATATGAATCACAACTTATGGCTTGAAAAGAGGATTCACGACCAAAAAATCAATAGCAAGTTGGGCGGCTTGTATGCGTGCAGTGGGTTGGCTGTTGCCTTGGCCACAGCCGAGGACATGAGTACCGACAACTATTTCAACTACAAATTCGCGTTGATGTTCCGGACCAGTTACCGAAACTATTCGGTAAATTGGAGTGATATTGAAACGTTGCTGGCTTAATTCTTGGATGAGACTGCGGACGTCGGTGGGGGTGCCACTGGCCCGGAGGATTTCGACGTGGGGTTCATAGTGACGCATCAGGAAATCAGTTACTACTGTAAGCCCTTGGTCGATGTAGATAACGGCAACAATGGATTCGAATAAATCGGCGAGGAACGTGGTGCGTTGGCGGGCGCCGGCGTGTTCTTCGCCTTTGCCAATGATGGCATAATCGCCAAGATCATAATGACGCGCAATGGTGGCGAGGTTTTCGGTGCGTATCAACGCACTCCGCAACCGTGTCATTGTGCCTTCATTGGCGGTGGGGAATGCGGTATAGATCAATTGGGTGGCGACCATGGCTACGATTGCGTCTCCCAAAAATTCGAGGCGCTGGGTGTCGGCATGGAGGAGTGCTTCTTCGCCATGTTCGTAACGATAAGACTGATGCATCAGCGCACTGCGCAACAACGCTATGTCAGTAATGGTGACGCCGAGTTGTTGGGGTAGTGCGCTGAGGGGACGTAACATGGTTTAGGCATCCCAGCGGCGTAGCGCCAACGACACATTGTGGCCACCAAAACCAAATGAGTTACTGATAGCGATGTCGATTTTGCCAGGTCGTGCCTGATTGGCGACATAATCGAGGTCGCATTCGGGATCTGGGGAGTGCAAATTGATGGTTGGGGGCAAGAGTTGGTTGTTGATAGCAAGCACACAAATTACGGCTTCGATAGCGCCAGCAGCCCCCACAAGATGCCCCATTTGGGATTTCGACGAGCTGACAGCTAATTTATATGCATGATCACCAAAGACACTTTTGATGGCGGACGTTTCGGCGATGTCACCTGCATGGGTGCTAGTGCCATGTGCATTGACATAATTAACATCTGATGGGGCAATCCCTGCAGTTTTAAGGGCCATTTTGATGGCTCGCCCGGCACCTTCACCGCCAGGGGCTGGTGAAGTAATGTGGTAGGCATCTGAAGATAAGCCATAGCCAATTAATTCGGCATAAATCGTGGCACCACGACTGATTGCTGATTCAAGATCTTCGAGCACCATGACGGCGCCACCTTCGGCGAGGACAAAGCCATCGCGGGTGACATCAAATGGTCGCGAGGCAGTTTCGGGGGAATCATTCCGAGTCGAAACGGCTTTGTTGGCATTGAAGCCTGCAATGCCAATCGGTGTGATGACGGCTTCACTGCCTCCGGCAATCATAATCGTCGCTACACCGCGGCGGATAAGTTCGGCGGCTTCGCCAATGGCATGGGCTGAAGTGGCACATGCTGACGTTGGACAAAAATTAGGACCTTTGAAGCCATGCATCATCGATACTTGGCCAGAGGCCATATTGGTAATCATTGCGGGGACCATGAAGGGACTGACACGGTTGGGGCCTTTGTCGCGCAGGATGTACAAGTTTTCCGCGAGGGTAGCGAGCCCACCCATGCCACTGCCAATCACCACACCGATTTCCTCGGCGTTTTCAGGAGTAGCAACGATACCTGCCATACGGATGGCTTCGTTTGCGGCGGCGATGGCAAAATGAATGAAGCGGTCGTTACGACGAACATCCTTGCGATCCATGTAGTTGGTCGGATCGAAATTTTTGACTTCGCCACCAAACCGGGTCTCGAGGTTGCTCACATCACATTGGGTTATAGGCCCCACACCGCTTTTGGCTGTGCGGATTCCTTCCCATAGGCTGGGGATATCCAAGCCTAATGGGCTTACCGCCCCCATGCCAGTGACAACAACGCGACGTTGTTTCATGATCGCAATTCTCCTCACGTTTACCATTCCCCGAAAGGCATTCATGGCGTATGATACCATAGAGTACTATCGATGTGCCGCAAAGATGAAATGAACAGTGTCGTTGCGCTTCCCCATAATGTTCATTGGTGATTTGGAATGAGCCATGGGATTTTGCGAATGAATAAATGCGACGCATTCGTACGGGATGTTGATGACCGCAGCACTGTGGGAACGATTTTTAACACGGAAAACGGATATGTATGTAATTGGGACGGCTGGGCATGTGGAT
Source organism: Singulisphaera sp. GP187 (assembly GCA_943328915.2). Lineage (GTDB taxonomy): Bacteria > Chloroflexota > Chloroflexia > Chloroflexales > Roseiflexaceae > UBA965. The sequence goes on from CALQBW020000157.1 coordinate 4,787, forward strand.
CATGGCAAAACAACGTTGGTGCAGGCATTGACGGGGATGAACCCTGATCGTTTGCAAGAAGAACAACGGCGGGGCATGACCATCGAACTCGGATTTGCATGGTTGACGTTGCCATCAGGTCGTGAAGTCAGCTTGGTCGATGTCCCGGGGCACGAACGCTTTATCAAACATATGTTGGCAGGGGTCGGGGGATTTGACGGTGCGTTATTGGTAGTTGCCGCTGATGAATCGGTCATGCCCCAAACCCGTGAGCATCTCGCGATTATTGATTTACTCGAAATACGCCATGGATTAGTCGTCGTGACGAAGGCTGATATGGTTGATCCAGCCTGGTTGCCATTGGTGCTCGACGATATTCGTACCCAACTCAGCAGTAGTGCGTTAGCCCAGGCGCCGCTCGTCGTCGTGTCAGCCCGTCACGGACAGGGGATTGACACATTGCGTCAATCACTTGATGAGATGGTGAATGGATTGTCGCTGCCGGCACGGCGCGATGAACCGGCACGGTTGTGGGTCGATCGGGTGTTTAGTATTGATGGCTTTGGTGCGGTGGTGACAGGGACATTGCAGGCCGCCACGCTGGCGGTGGGCATGGAAGTCGAAGTGGCGCCGCGTGGCTTACGCGCCCGGATTCGTGGCTTGCAAATGCATCGCAGCAAAATCGAAGTTGCGCAGCCTGGCACACGAGTAGCAATAAATTTGGCAGGAATCTCGCACCACGATATCGCACGAGGCGATTTGATTACGCTCCCACGGTCGATTTTGGGTACGCAACGCATCGATGTGCGACTGCATGTAACAGCGATAGCGCCACGGGCTGTCACGCAAGGGATGCACCTTGATCTGTTTGTGGGGGCGGCCGAAACACGTTGTCGCGTCACGATTCTTGACGGCGATGGAATTGCGCCGGGTGAACATGGGTTGGTGCAACTGCACCTTGAGCAGTCGTTGCCGTTGTGGCGGGGTGATCGATTGATTGTGCGCCAAGCGTCGCCGAGTATCACGATGGGCGGCGGTAAGGTCATCGCTACGCACCCTGCCCGCCATCGCCGCATGCGCCCCGACGTGATTGCGAGCCTGACATCGTTGGAACGTGCCACGCCAGCAGATTTGTGTTGGTCGGTCATCCACGGTCACTAATGTCG
>CALQBW020000158.1 GCA_943328915.2 Singulisphaera sp. GP187
ATATGCACGAGGAAGCGTACTGCCGTGGCGCCATCGATTATCCGGTGATCATACGACAAGGCGATATACATCATTGGACGAATCACGATTTGGCCATTCATGACCATTGCGCGTTCTTGAATTTTGTGCATACCCAAAATGCCGACTTGGGGCATATTGAGTATCGGTGTTGACATCATTGAACCAAACACACCACCATTGGTAATCGTAAACGTACCGCCGGTAATTTCCGCAAGCCCGAGTTTATTCTCACGGGCCTTCTTGGCAAGTGATTCGATGCCTTTTTCAATCCCTGCAAAACTCAAATTGTCGGCATCGCGAAGCACAGGCACTACCAACCCGTCGGGAGTCGATACGGCGATACCGATGTCGTAGTAATACTTGTGGAGAATTTCGTCGCCTTGGATTTCGGCATTGACATCGGGGAATGCTTTGAGTGCACTAATTGATGCTTTGGTGAAAAAAGACATAAAGCCCAAACCAACACTATTATGCTCTTTGAAGCTGTCTTTTTTCCGTTTACGGATATCCATCACCCGCGTCAAGTCTACTTCGTTGAAGGTCGTCAACATGGCGGCAGTTTGTTGGGCTTGTACCAATCGCGTGGCTATTGTTTGACGGCGGCGTGACATTTTGACACGCTCTTCACTCCGACTGCCACTTGCAACAACTGGTGTTGGTTTGGCCGTGTTGATAATTCCCGGCACCGGAGCGCTCGCTTTTATGACGTCGTTTTTTGTGATACGGCCGTCAGGGCCGCTACCACTCACCGTGCGTAAATCTACACCGGTGTCGGCGGCTACGTTACGGGCCACGGGAGTGGCTGGTGCATCGTTCACGGGAGAGTGTGCCACTGCTACGGGGGTTGCGCCACCAGTCGCAGCGGCGACTGGTGCTGGGCTGGCCGCAGTGGACGCAGTATCAATGCTGGCAATCAATTCACCGACACCCACAGTGTCACCTTCGTTTTTGTGCAGTGCGGTAATTACCCCTGCAGCACTCGCAGTGACTTCGATATTGACTTTGTCGGTTTCGAGGTCTGCAAGGATTTCGCCGGCGTTGATGGCTTCGCCTACTTTTTTGTGCCAGTGGGCGAGGGTTCCTTCTACAATTGATTCACCAAGAATGGGGACATTAATATCGACGTTCATGATACATTCTCCATAGCGTACGGTTACACCACCACGATTTATTGCGAATGAACCGGTGTATAGACAGCATTGTTGATAATGCGTTCTTGCTCTTCAGCATGGTCAGATTGCGATCCTTCGGCTGGACTTGCCGAAGGTGCCCGCCCCACATAAGTAAAAACCGTATCAGGCGCAAGGATTGTTTTGATCTGTGGTGCAACATACGTCCACGCACCCATGTTTTGCGGCTCTTCTTGCATCCAAACAACTTCCCGCGCATTTGGGTAGCTTGCCAAGATAGCAACCAATTCATCTACGGGGAAACTGTAGAGTTCTTCTATGCGTACCACCGCCACGTGTGGAGCTTGCTCGGGAGTTACGCTACCGACTAAGTCAACATATACTTTACCCGAGCAAAGGATAACACGGTTGACCTGATTACGACGGTCATTGGCGCTGGGATCATCGAGGACACGATAAAACCGCCCATTGCTCAAATCTGCCAATGATGAACCTGCTTTGGGGTGGCGAAGTAAACTTTTGGGGGTCATCAAAATCAATGGCCGCGGGTCTTCGGTGCGGAGCATGGCTTGGCGTCGCAATAAATGAAAATATTGGGCTGCGGTTGTGCAGTTGGCCACCCGGATATTATCGTCGGCTGCCATTTGTAAAAACCGTTCCAAACGCGCACTTGAATGCTCGGGACCTTGACCTTCGTACCCGTGTGGCAATAACAACACTAGTGATGGTTGCAAGCCCCATTTTTTGCGACCAGAAATAATGAATTGGTCGATGATGACTTGAGCACCATTTGAAAAATCACCAAATTGGGCTTCCCAAAGCACTAAACTATCTGGGGCATGTGAGCTATAACCATATTCAAAACCAAGCACGGCGTTTTCAGACAACGAACTGTTGTATACGGCAAAGGCTGCTTGGGCTTGGGGTAAATGCTGAATGGGGGTGTATATTTGGCCGTTATCGATATCATGCAATACCAAGTGGCGATTGCTAAATGTGCCACGCTGGCTATCTTGACCCGACATACGGATGGGGACCCCCTCAGCGATTAGCGAGGCAAACGCAAGCGCTTCGGCATGCGCCCAATCGATACCTCCTGGTAGCTCATAAGCAGTGCGGCGTTTTTCAAACACACGCGCAAGCTTGGGATTGATTCTGAAATTATCTGGCACACCAAGCAAGTGCGTATTATATTCCGAAAGCTTGTCAACACTAACTGCCGTTTGCGTGCGACGAGCTAGCCCTGCTGGCGGTTGGGTAAGGCTCGTCGGCATCACCGGGTCTGTTTCGGCTTGAAGTTTGGCTTCTTGAAGTTTTACCAACAACGCAGATACCAATCCATCGGCTTCAGCCTGGGTGACAATTCCTTCTGATACCAATCGATTTGACCATAGTTCGCGAACAGTGTTGTGTTGACTTATTTGGGCATACATCAATGGTTGGGTAAATGATGGTTCGTCGCCTTCGTTGTGTCCCCAGCGGCGATAACCCACCAAATCAACCAAAAAGTCTTTGTGGAATTCGTTGCGGTATGCAAGCGCCATCCGTGCAGCCGCCACACTTGATTCCACATCATCTGCATTGACATGTACGATGGGGATTTCGAAGCCTTTGGCGAGGTCACTCGAATAGAGCGTCGTGCGACTATCGTGCGGGTCAGTGGAAAAACCGATTTGGTTATTCAGGATTATATGAATCGTCCCACCGACGCTATAGCCATCAAGATCGGACATGTTGAGCGTTTCGGCGACAACCCCTTGACCGGGGAAGGCTGCATCACCGTGAATGATAATCGCCAAAGATGCAGATCGGTCGCGCACTGGCGCACCATGCGCAAAACGATTGTCTTGGACTGCGCGGGCTCGCCCAGCCACAACGGGATTTACAAATTCGAGGTGGCTGGGGTTTGGTGCCAAGGTAATTGGCATCTGCTCGACACCACTTTCGCGGAAGGTGCGTTGTGCCCCGAGATGATATTTGACGTCACCTGTCCAGCCGTGTGCTTCGCGTGCCACTGGGTGGTGTGCGTCGCGGTGGGCAAGGATGAATTCGCTCAAAATATGATTGTATGGTTTGCCAAGGGCGTGGGCGAGTACGTTGAGACGGCCTCGATGCGCCATGCCGATGACTATTTCTTTGGTCCCGGCTACCGCCGCATTGCGAATAATTGAATCGAGCATTGGCATTAAAATATCGCAACCCTCGAGAGAAAAGCGTTTTTGCCCCACAAAAGTGGTGTGTAGAAATCGTTCGAACGTTTCAACTTCACTCAGCCGTGCAAGGATTTCGCGTTTGCGGCGCACAGAGAATCCGTAAAAAAACTTGCGTGTTTCAATAGCGTCGTGAATCCATTTACGTTCGTTGTAGACCTGAATATGATCTGCTTCGTAACCGAGACTCCCAGAATACAGCGTGCGTAATGCTTGTACACCGATATAAGCATCGCTACATTCTGCTTCGAGTGGACTGCGCAAAATCGATGCGGGAAGGCTACGTAAGTCAGATTCATTGAGGTCGTGGTAGGCTAATTCAAGGCAAGGATCTCCCACTGGTTTTTTTCCAAGGGGATCAATATGTGCGGCTAAGTGCCCCATTTCGCGGATAAATCGAATCAAACGTGCTGCGGCAATTGCATGTACGTTATCAACTGATTCACGCGGTTGGGGAGAAGTGTGATTTGCTAGAGCATCTGTAAAAAGATTCGCGTTTTCAACAAATAATTGACGAAATTCTGCATCGACTGATGCGGGGTTATTTTTGTACTGTTCATATAATTCGAGTACATAGCCTGCATTTGGTCCAAAAAATTGTGCGAAGGATCGCATCTCTTCATACTCCTAATAGCCGTATGTATCGCAATTACACACGGAAATGGCGCCATTGCCAAGTGCCTTCAGTATAGTGGTGTACCGCATCTTCGTCAAGCGTCTAATGCGATGGGGTGGGGGTGTGAAGTTTTTGTTTTGTCATTTTTTGTCAAAATTATGATGAATTATGGTAAGGAATTTATTTTTGTACAAAAAGTACATACGCTCAATAAAAATATCTGTTTGGCAAATTATTTTGTTCAGTGTTTAGCGTATTTTTGGTATAATACATCTAAATATGAAATGGAGGGTGTCGTGCGTATTACTCGCGCCTTAATCACCGCTGCCTCGCCGGCACAACATGCATTGCCACTGCAACGCCTTGTCGATCGTGATGGTGTCACCAAGTCGCTCCTCCGCATTATTGCCGAAGAAGCCTTGCAAGCCGGTATCGACGAAATTGTCGTGGTCGTTGCTCCAGGTACTGCGAACGCCTATCTCGATGCAGTCAGTGATATTGCAAAAAACTTACGTTTTGTTGAACAAAAACGCCCTCAAGGATATGGACATGCTATTTTAATGGCCCGAGATGCAATTGGAAATGAACCTTTTTTGCATTTGGTTGGTGATCACATCTATCTGAGTAAAGAATCGCGTTGCTGTGCACGCCAAATTGTTGATTTGGCGATGACCGAAAATTGTTCTGTATCTGCAGTGCAATCATCACGAGAACATTTATTGCCGTATTATGGCGTGGTGAGCGGCCGTCCGTTATCGGGCAACACGAATGTATACACGATTGAGCAAGTAGTCGAAAAGCCCACACCGACTGCTGCGGAACAACAACTGCTTACTCCTGGGCTACGTGTCGGTCATTATTTGTGTTTGTTCGGCATGCATGTGTTAACTCCCGGAATTTTCGATATTTTGACGGCTAATCTTACTGTTGCACCCGACGAAATATTGCAATTGTCCCCCGCACTACACCAGCTCGCTCACCAAGAGCGTTATCTCGCCTTGGCACACATTGGCCGTCGTTACGATACAGGCGCCACATATGGTTTATTAACCGCTCAATTGGCGTTGGGGCTTAATGGAGTTGACCGTGAAGATGTCATGGCGACGTTGGTAGAATTATTGTTACATCGCCGCAGCGAATAGGAGCATTGTATGTCGCAATTATGCGCCATTATTATCGCTGACGACGCAAATCTGCGTGACACCGCGCTTGAATCCGTTTGTGGTACTGCCTCATATCATACGCTTTTGTCAGAAATTCAAGCTCTCGAAGAGTTTCGCCACCAACGTACTAATTTGTACGAACGGGTGCGGGCGCTCTTTTTTTTATATGCGATCCATCGTTTTTATCTGCCAACCCTTTACCCTCCAGCTCAAGCTACTCATGTCCCCTATGATGGTTATGTGCATTTGTTAAATCGGCGGTTCCAAGAGGCAGTGACCGTGTTTGTGACCGCTTTTACCAAGGAACCCTCAGACGCCTTGTCTAGTGCGTTGGCGACGGCGTATCACCAACTTGCGTTCCAAACGCTGGCTGACCAAGTGCGCCAAAGTGTACGTGCCGTCCGTGGAAATCAATGGATGTTCAGAATGGGGCACCCCGCGGATTATCCTTTGCGGATCCATCCGCGCATGTTCACCCGTGACACCGATCAGTCGTTCCCCATTTTGCAAGAAGCAACTCCTGTACGCATGGATTTATCGCATAGCGGTTGGAGTGATATTTTTTTCTTGGGTATGGATTATCCCGCCGGTGCTCAGGTGCTGAATATTTCGATAGATTTATGTGTCCGAGGCCGTGAAGTTACCACACGGCCCCCTG
>CALQBW020000159.1 GCA_943328915.2 Singulisphaera sp. GP187
CCCGTCGCCGTGTTGTTGCTGATAACCCCTCTCGCCAACACCCGGGCATGGCGGGTGCACAGCCTGATTGCCCTCACCCTCAGTATCTTGGTGGCCAGTAGCAACTATGGCGCCATTACTTTGCGCGGCGATGCCCGCACCGACTTACAACGTACCATCGCAAGCGCAGTGGCAGCGGCCAGCCAACCAGCTGATTTATTGCTGATTCCCGATGGCCTACAAGAATTGTATCTACCCTATTACCACAACCATGGCTATTTTTTGTCGGTCAATGCCTTGATGACCACCCATCAGACGTGGGGCGAATCATGTACGGCGCTGCACGCCCAGATTGCCCAAACTCAACAATCGGGAGCGGCGGTGATTGTGGCAGCTGATTTTTTGACACCATCACTGGTCATGCAAAAACGCTTTAGCATCGCCCCAAATGCAGTCACCTCCTGTATCGCGTCCATCCTTCCTGAACTGACTCCACTTGCATTGCCCACCGATACACCCAGCCAGTTGCGTCTCGCTCCTCCCGGTGAGCAACTCATTAATGGTAAATGGAAAACTATTTCGCAGCCGCCATTGGGATGGACGTTACACAACGCAACACCCGTCGATACCGTTGAGTGGACGGTCCAAGTTGCCACAGATCCCACACTCGTATCGCCTATCCTTGACATCCCCATGCCGCACACACTTAACATCACAATGGAAAGTGTGGGTACTGCAGACCAACAAGCACAATTATTTGTGACAAATCAACCTAATCAATTCAATGAAGCCCAATCCATCCACTGGCAATTACAACCGGGGGTGCAACGCTACACACTCAACCTCCATGATATTCCGGCACTTCCCGCCCGCATGGTGCAACTTCGTATCGACCCCGTTGCTAATGGCAATGGCGGGCGCGTGACGATTCGAGGAATTGACGTTGTGCCGTAGATTATCCAACTATCATCAAAAAATCCCAATCGACCAGCATTTTTTAATCACAAAAGGAGTTGCTCATGATGCGTTCTTATTTACTGCTCATCAGTTGCCTAATTGCGCTTTTGATTGCACCCATTCCAAACACACGTGCAGCCACTACCCCATTTGCCGCCACCGAATGCAACAAAGACGCCGACGCCCCCACAGATCGCACCGTTGAATGCGGCACAATGACGCTACCGTTATACGCCGATGGCACCAAACCGGGCACGGTCGAACTACCCATCATGATCGTGCGGAGTGCCGCCAAGACCGACCGTCTGCCGTTGTTTTTGCTCCAAGGGGGACCTGGGGGTGATACGATTGATACGTTCCAATATCTGGTAAAAAAAACAAATTCGACATTGCCCAGTGACCGCGATTTAGTTTTCTTTGAACAACGGGGAACCACCAACGCAAAACCATCACTCAATTGCCCAGAAATCCACGATCAAATGATTACTTTACTCAACAAAAAAGTCAGTCATCCCGAACAACTGCAATTCAACAAAACAGCGTGGCAAGCATGTCGCGACCGCTTAAGCAAAGAGGGTATCGATCTAGCGGCATTTAACAGTCAACGCAACGCAGACGATGTAGCCGCTATTGCTAAAGCATTGAATTATCCGCAGATTGATCTCTATGGCGTGTCGTATGGTACCTTATTAGCCCAACATGTGGTGAAACGTCACCCTACACTCGTGCGTGCATTGATTTTGGACAGTGTGGTGCCGATGCATCAAAATGTGAATCTGTGGTACCGCAATTCGGGTAATCAAGCCATTCAGAATGGATTTGCAGACTGTGCAATGGACAACGCATGTGCACAGGATTACCCCGATATCCAAAACGAATATATCGCCCTCGTCAAAAAGCTCAACGCCCAGCCATTGATGCTCGACCTACACGATCATGTCAGTGGCAATACCTACCCAAGTCTGATTGACGGCGATAGTCTGGCAAGTTTTGTGTTTCAAATGCACTACGACGAAGAATTGGTGACGTATTTGCCGATGCTGATCCACCAAATAAGCCGTGGGAATTACACTACTTTTACCACACTTGCAAGTTTCTTTGTATTCGAAGACAGTATGAGCGAAGGGATGCAAGCTAGCACTATTTGTAGCGAAGAAGTGTTGTCAGAGGCCAGTGACTACCAGCTTCCCGCATCAAGCTTGCTGCCGATTCGTCTAGAAGATGTCGCGTTTGATGTGGCAGATGAAGCACAGTGGTGTGCTATCGCCGCAGTGCCCCAGCTCGATGCTAGTGTCAATCAACCATTCCAAAGCGTTGTCCCTACGTTGGTTTATTCAGGGCGCTATGATCCGATTACTCCAGTGCAATTTGGTGATGCCGTTCTCCAGGGGTTACCGAATGGCCAGCACATTATGTTTGCCCGAACTGCCCATGGTTCTTTTGTATCAAATGCGTGTGCCGGCAAAATTGGGGCTGGCTTTTTGGAAAACCCTCAAAGTACCTGGATCGCACTGACCGCAATTTGTGATAATACTGAAAAAGCCACGTTTGCTACGAGTCAAACCATCCGGCAAACAACATTCCTCTATCAACTATTGCAAGGGGTTCCTTCAGCATTGCCATGGCTTTATTTGATTATTGCAATCAGTAGTTTATTAGCAACCATTTTTGTTATCAGACCGGTCAAAATGCTCTTCAAAATTATTCGCGGCATTTCTACCCCACTGATGGTGCAGCAACTCCATTGGGCCGAAATGGTTTCCTCTGTGTGTGCTCTTAGCGTGGTAAGTTATCTTTCATATATAGCAATCGACAGTAGTCTTAATGTGGATGGCTATGGGATTATTTTTGGCGTTTCTACGGCATATACTGCGTTACCTCTGTTGCTCTATAGCTTACCACTGGTGATTGTTGTGCTTGGGTATGCTACTTTTCGACTCTACAAAATACCGCAAATCACCGATGCCGAACCACAAACCAAACTCTCAGCAATAGTCACCTGGCAGACATACACCTATGCCATCATGATATTACTAAGTTGTGTAGTATTATTAATTGTATTGGCATTCAATGGAATTTATGGGGGGTAGCTGTGGTGAAATCAGTGTTGGTATGGATTTTGATTGGCTTTTTTTGCGCCATCCCGGTGGTAAGTTATGCCCAAACGGTCACCACACCCACAACAGATATGCAAGCCGATCAACGTGCCGCAATGCACTGGAGTGCCCGTGAAGATATTGCGAGCCATCCGGAAGTACCGCGCTATCACATTGTCAGCACGATTGACCCTGTTGCACGCACCTGGCAGGGGCAACAAATCCTTACCTACACGAACCAAACTGGTGTCACGCTCGACAAACTGTATTTTCGCCTCTTTCCCAATCTCCCAGATTTGGGTGGTGATTTAACGATTACTGGCGCCAGCGTAGACGGCGTAGCAGTGCCGGTCCAATATGAAGCAAAACGCTACATTGCAAAACTCGACTTACCGACGCCACTCCCATCGGGCGCACAAATAACCGCCTCACTTGATTTTGTCACGACCACACCGGATAACGTAGGACAAACCTTGTATGGGGCGTTCAATCACGACAGTCAGACCTTGGCGTTGGCTTCTGCATACCCGTTACTCGCCAATAATCCGGCCGGTGTCTGGGAAATCGAAATGCCGGACACCAAAGGTGACCTCGTCAATAGTCCCGCCGCAATGTATGACGTCTCCATCACCGCGCCGCTAGGGTATAGCATTGTGACGACCGGGACGGCCACCAGCAGTAGCACCACCACGAGCAACCAACAAATCCATGTGGTGAGCGGTCTCCAGCGTGATTTCATCGTGGTTGTCACCGCACTTCGCCACGTCAGTACGACCATAGACGGCACCACGCTCAACGTATATTACCCTATGGGCAATATACGAGGAGGGGAACTAGGTCTTAAATTTGCGCGACAAGCCATCCACCTATACAACAACATATTTGGCCAATACCCATTCAACGAACTCGACATGGTGGCTGTAGATGCCGGGACGTTTTATGGTGTCGAATACCCCGGCATGTTGTTGTTTGATCAACGCATGTTTACAAGAGCATGGTTTTTCGAAAGCATTGTGGCTCACGAAGTAGCCCATCAATGGTTTTACAATGTAATCGGCAATGATGTACAGTCACATGCATGGGTCGACGAAAGCTTTGCCACGTATGCCCAAGTGTTGTACCGCGAAAAAATCTGGGGCCCTTCAGCGGCAACTATCGAACGAAATGGCTTTGTGGCCCAATATGCCAAGTTACAGTCTCGCCATAGTGATGGTGCCATCGATCAACACATGCGCACATTCACGTTGTACAGCTATAACGTGCTGGCCTACGCCAAAGCCGCGCTATATCTCGATGCAGTGCGCGCCCAAGTTGGGCCAGATGTATTTGCGCAGGCGATGCGTGATTATTACGCTGCCCATCGCTACGATGTAGTGGACGGCACGGCATTTGTCGGTGCGGTACAATCAGCCTGCCATTGCGACATCCAACCGCTATATACCCACTGGGTATTAGATCAATAAGCAATTGAAACATGCCAAAATGCATCATTAAATGAATTATGTTGCACACCGTTAACATAAATGCAATATAAATACTTTTTTCGTATAAAATAATCAAATCACACCTTTAATTTTCTTAAAGAAGGGTTGGAATTCATGGAACGTTATGCGCCAAAACGTCTGTTGATGATTGCAACCATCGCACTCGTCTTTAGCGCCTGTGGCAATCAGACCGCAGTAATTGCCACCACACCGTCGCCTGTAGCCCAACGCAAAGGGTCAAACACCACCGCCACAGATCCCCGTGATGATCAACGACTTGCCATGCACGAAAGCACTGTTAGTGATATCGACAACCACCGCGACGTGCCTTTTTATCAAATCAGTGGCACTATCGACCCTACTGGGTTGACGTGGCAAGCGCATCAGACAGTAACGTTTGTCAATCATAGTGGAGCCGCACTGGATCGTTTGTACTTTCGCCTTTATCCAAACTTGGTCGATATGGGAGGCGATTTGCGCATTAGTGCTGCCCAAGTAAACGATGAACCAATCACCGTGCAATATGAAGCAAATCGGTATATTGCCCGCCTTGATTTAACGGATCCAATCGCTGTTGATGCGCACACCCAAGTTGTGTTGGACTTTGTCACCACTGTTCCCAACGAAGGTGGCGAAGATTTATTTGGCACGTTGTATTTTGATGGGCAAAGCATATCATTGCCATCAGCCTACCCACTGCTCGCCAATACCCAAGCTGGAGCGTGGGATTTGGCGATACCCGATAGTAACGGCGACCTTGTCACCAGCCCCGTAGCGTTGTACGACGTGACCACCACGATTCCCAATGACTATATGTTGGTCAGCACCGGCACTGCCACCGCCACCGCAAAAAACGACGCCACTCAGACCATCCGGGTAGTCAGTGGTCTGCAACGCGATTTTATGCTGTCAGCAACCAGCAATCCCCACGTCAGTGCGGTGGTTGATGGCACCACGATTCGCATGTATTATCCCAACAATGATATCGATGGCGCTAATCTAGCCTTGGGCTATGCCAGTACTGCATTACATGTATTCAATACGGCCATTGGCCAGTATCCCTACAACGAACTCGACATGGTGACAAGTAATTCAGGGAGCTTTGAAGGAATTGAATATCCGGGTATTTTGCTCTATTCACAAGACTACTTCAACACCCAGCCTGATTTCGAAGATTTAGTCGTCCATGAAGTTGGGCATCAATGGTTCTACAATGTCATTGGTAACGATGTGCAACAACGTGCCTGGGTCGACGAAAGTATGACTACTTACACCC
>CALQBW020000160.1 GCA_943328915.2 Singulisphaera sp. GP187
GGGTTTGCGGCACGTGAATCGTAAGCGCATCGGGCAATTTATTGGGTGGTGTAAGGTAATTTGCAATGGTTGTATCATATGCTGCGGTATGTGCGTAGGCCTTGGCTGCCAAACCCTTGCGAAAAGCAAGGGGAACCTCACCTTGTTTAAGTGCGGTTATTATCATTGCATAATCATCAGGTGAAACAACGGGCAACACTGAAGCATGATTTTTGGCACTGGCGCGGATCATCGCAGGTCCACCAATATCAATTTGTTCTATGGCTTCAGCCTCAGTCACGCCAGCCTGTGCAATAGTTGTCGCAAACGGATAGAGGTTGACGGCAACGATGTCAATAGGCAAAATTTTGTGTTCGTGTAGCGTTTGCATATGACTTACCAGATCACGACGCGCCAAAATAGCACCATGAATGGAAGGATGAAGTGTTTTGACGCGACCATCGAGGATCTCGGGGAAACCAGTCAATTCGCTGACACTATGAACGGCAATCCCCGCTGCGGCAATGGCTGCTTTGGTGTTACCAGTAGAATAGAGTTCAACATCGAGGGCGACTAATTCTCGCGCAAAATCAACAATTCCTCGCTTATCCGAAACGCTGAGCAATGCACGCATCTTTTATGCATCCTTGATACGGCGCTTGCGCGTGGCAGTAACGGCATTGATAGATTTAGGGGGGCGGCCAGTGCGAATCATCCGCAAGGCGATAACAAGGGCTTCTAATGATTTGTCAGCCCAACCATAAATTGTCGGCCTACTTTTGTCCAGCGCAATAGCAATTTGGGTTACATTTGTCCGATAATCAGGGTCGAAAGTCGAAAGATGTACACGTGCGGTTGCAATGATTTGGTTGATTTCATCAGGCGTGAGATCAAGCTCTGCAATAAGTTTTTTAGCGCGGCGATTCTGCTCGAGATATTCCAACTCCCGCTCCAATCTTCTAAACGGTATTGTTTCTTGACTTCGTTATTTATTGTACAATATAAGTAACTGGTTATGCAAATGATTTTGTAAATGATTTATCTTAACTTTACAATTCGGATTATGGCGAATGAGGGCTATGATGTCAGAAAATATAGCGGCTAGATTACGTCAACACGAATCAATATTGCAAATAAGTAATGCCATAACGGCACAATTAGATATCACACAATTATTGTCACTGGTAATCAATGCTGCAGTTAATTTGCTTGCAGGAAATGCAGGGTTGATTGCATTACGTGATGAATCAGGTCAACTACACATAAATGCAGCGGCGCATATCCCAAACGAACGGTGGTCAGCGTTTCTGTCATTGATCGAACACTATAGCAACCCCAATTATACAAGTGTCGAAAATGATTTACAAGAATTACGTTTACTGGTAGATATGCCTCTCCGCCATGTCAACGCACTTGCAATGACGTATCATGGCACCCATATCGGAGTCATCCTTGTGTTTCGCGCCGCACTAAACGTTGCGTTTAGTGATGAGGAACAACATTCACTCGCTGCATTTGCAAATCAAGCAGCCATCGCCGTCACGAACGCACGATTTTTTCAATCACTCGTGCGTGAAAAACAACACCTCGCCGCAATCGTCGAACAAAGTATCGATGGCGTAATGATCCTCGATGCACGTTGGCGAATAGTGACATTTAATCACGCCATGGAGCAATTCACTGGATGGCCGCGAGAAGAGGCAAATGGCCGTCCGTGTGCAGAAGTAGTTGGCATCGAAACCAATAACGGCGAAAACTTGTGTCGTATCGATTGTCCATTGCAACGTCAGTATGTCGGCTCGATTACCCAAGCAGAAGGTTGGATTACGTCGCGCGATAATCGTCGCCGTTACATCCAAAGTACCTACACAATCCAACGCGATAGCCAAGAGGTGTTTGTAGGGGCGATTGTGAATGTACGTGATATCACACAACAAAAAATAGATACAGAAATGCAAAATACGTTTATTTCTGTGATTTCCCATGAACTCAAAACACCGGTGAGCATAATTCGCGGCTATGCAGAAATGTTGGCGCGCCCTGATGTAACTTGGCAACCAGCTCAAATTCGCGACAGTTTGCAAATCATTATCGACGAAGCAGATCGACTGACACGCGAAATAAATAGTTTACTTGATGTATCGCAGATGCAACTCAATACGATGCAAATTGAGACAACCACATGGCCACTCCGCCAATTGTTTGAACAAATTTGCCAGCGTTTCGCTGCAAAGGCTCAATTACAACAAATCCAATTGGAAATCAGGATTCCCGACGAAATGCCTGACGTCTATGCTGACCGTGAGCGAATCCGAGTTGTCTGTGAAAACTTACTCACCAACGCATTCAAATATAGCCCAAACAGCGGGATTATTCGAATTGCTGCGCGCACCGACAATGGCATGGCGATTGTGTCGGTGAGCGACCAAGGTATCGGAATCCCAGTAGATGAACAGTCCAAAATTTTCGAACGGTTTTATCGGATTGATAATCGTTTGCGTCGCGAAACCCAAGGATTTGGGCTGGGATTATTCCTTGCCAAAGTGATCATCGAAGCACACAAAGGCCAAATCTGGGTCGAAAGCCACGCCAACCATGGTTCACGTTTCTTTTTTTCGATTCCCTTAGCAATAGCGCGTATCAATGGGCAAAGTAGTCCCGAATATGATGAATTTATCGATCTCACAAAGGATATTAATGATGACTGAACTTCGTAACAAATTAGTTCTCGTTGTTGACGACGAGGTCCGCATTACCGGCATGATTCGCATGAATCTCGAAGCAGAAGGAGTACGCGTCATCACTGCCAACAATGGTCGTGAAGCCCTTGATGCCATCCGAGAAGAAATCCCGGATATCGTCATCCTCGATGTAATGATGCCCGGCATGGATGGCTATGAAACACTCCGTCGAATACGCACTTCATCGCAATTACCTGTCATTATGCTAACCGCCAAAGACGAGGAAAACGATCGTATCAAAGGATTAGAACTCGGTGCAGACGATTATGTGGGTAAACCGTTTAGTTACCGCGAACTCATTAGTCGGATGAAGGCCGTTTTACGCCGTCATTACCAACCAGCTCCTTCGGCACCGGGCCATGTTAATGTGGACGAAAGGCTCCATATTGACTTTAACAAACGTGAGGTGCTCATAAATGGCGAACGAATTAATTTACGGCCAACAGAATACCGCTTACTCTATCATTTAGTCCAACGCGCTGGATTTGTGATGACCCACAACGAGCTACTTGCCAAGGTGTGGGGACCAGAATACCACGATGAAACGCACTATTTGCGTTTGTATGTCACCTATTTACGCCAAAAAATAGAACTTGACCCGGCAAACCCTGTGTATATTTTGACCGAACGCGGCGTAGGCTATCGCTTCAAAGATCTGACCCCAGAAAGTGTCAGTAAACAGGCAGGAGACGCATAAATATGAACCAATCAGAATTATCAGCTATTATTGATGTCAATGAAGCAGATTTCGAAACTAATGTTATCACCCAATCACACCATACTGTGGTTGTAGTGGATTTTTGGGCACCGTGGTGTGGCCCATGTCGGGTGCTGGGCCCAATTCTCGAACGAATGGCTCATGCCGCAGAAGGCGCGTGGATCCTCGCCAAAGTCAATGTGGACAACAACCAAAGCTTGTCACAACGCTATAACGTCCAAGGTATCCCCGCCGTCAAGGCCTTTAAAAACGGCGCCGTGGTCGAACAATTCGCCGGGGCATTGCCCGAATCACAAATCACCACCTGGCTCAGTCGCATCGTCCCCAGTCGCAAAACCCAACAACTTGCGTTGCTCCGCGAAACCGCACTACATAATCCAAAAGCCGTTCGCCATGAGTTGGCGAGTATGCACAGTGCGTCACCGCACGACGACTCTATCAAAGTCACCTACGGGGGCGTACTTGCACGTCTCAACGATCCTATTGCCTACGATATTTTACGCAGTGTGAATACACAATCAATACAATATGCCGAAGCGCAAGCATGGCTGGTACTGTTGAGCGCGATTCAATCAGCGGTGCTGGTAAGTACCGGTGTTGCAGAACAATACGCCCAAGCAATACGGAATTTCAGTGATGGTGATGTCTCGGCGAGCATTACCCAATTACTCACATTGGTAACTACCAACCGTAATTGGCAAGATGATGCTGCACGCAAAACATTATTGGCAATCTTCAACGTCATTGGAGACGATCATCCCTTGGTGCCTCAGGCGCGACGTGAGTTGGCAATAGCGTTGTTCTAATTCGATCGTTTTTTGATCAAAATATGCAAAATTCAAAATGTTTATTTTGTACGATTGCAGCATCTAATTATCAATCGCATCTGGCAAGGCAATAATTTGCTGATACACATCTGCATGAGCCTCCACCATTTCATCTAACTCAAACTGCGCACGCGCCCATGTTCGGGCCTCCTGCGCCATTGCAACACGTCGCACATCGTCATTCCAGAGGGTTTCAATGGCATTTGCAAGCGCTGACGCGTCAGCAGGAGCGACAACGATTCCTGTTTTGTCGTGCTGATTGACAAAACTCGTGGCTGTACCTAATTCGCACGAAATAGCAGGTAAGCCGGCTTGCAAGGCGGCCAACAACGCCAACCCAAAGGCTTCGGAACGCAGATGTGATGGGAATACAAAAAGCTTGGCCACCGCCTGCAAGGCCCGCACATCGACATCGGGCAATGACCCCAACCAGCGCACCCGCGCACTTACCCCGAGTGTAGTAGCGAGTGCGTGCAAATTAGCAGCCTCGGGACCATCGCCAACGAGCGCCAAGGTAATCGTGGGTGGCAATTGGGCCAGGGCTGCAATCAAGATGTGTAATCCTTTGTAGTAGCGCAAGCGCCCTACCCACAATAGACACGATTGGGGGAATTCAGCCTGCCAATGCGCCACCCTCGCAGCATCCGGTGCAGGCGCAGGAGGCATCCCGAGCGGGATGACCTGGCATTTGGCGATCACGGGTTGCAACCACGGCGACGAATCGCGATATTGGGGGCTGGTCACAATAATCCGCTTTGCCCGCCGCAGGGTATGGCGCAACAGGGGCGCATACAGGTGCAACAAATACTTTTGGCGAATCACATCGCTCTGATAGGTCACCACCAACGGAATGTGCGGGAAGAGCGCCGCCACCGCATCGCCGGTAGGCCATGGCATCTGCAGATGGATGAGATCGGGGCGAAGCTGGCGTACAATAGACCAGAACCCCAACGAAATCGGTGATGAGGCAATATCAATTTGCCGGGGCACACGATACACCATCACCCCATTGATTTGTGCTTGGGTGGGCAAATGCTGCCCGGCCGGCTGACACACCACCACCGATACGCGCAACCCAGTGGCGGCCACGCCCTCGGCGAGGGTCTGTAGATGTGATTCAATGCCTCCCATTACGGGGGCATAGTCTTTGTAGATAAAGACAATATGCATAGTTACACAAATTCCGACTTTTGGTATGGGTGTATTATACGACTCATGCGGAATATCAATATTGCGTCGATTTTATTTCCAACGAATTGATAGCGCGTTTTTTTCACATATATTTCAGTTGCAAAACGAAATAAAAATTATCATCTTGTCGCGCTAGTTTTTTAACGAAAAAATTCAGCAAACCCCACGATTTGGTACAAAGGAAATTTGTGTAGATATAATTTCTATCCACAGATACACGTACGTTATTTCGGGTAATTACCAGTTTGGAGAGAACGAGAAAAACGCTAGAGCGTACGCAGCACATTCCATTTCACTCAATCATCCCTCGTTGCCAAACTCCAA
>CALQBW020000161.1 GCA_943328915.2 Singulisphaera sp. GP187
ACACATAGTCCAATAACAAAGAGGCATGCGAATCCGAGCGGTAATATTGGGGAATTTGAACGGTACCAGCCATCTACTGGGCCTGTGACAAACGCCAAAAATGATGTTTTGAAGTTGGACATGATAATTTGCGCAGGCGACATATTTAATTCAATCGCCTGGCGAGACAATATCGATGATCCATCAGCAGAATCGGGCAAAATTATTGACGCTCGTTGTAACGGCGCACGAAAGTTATCGGGGCTGTTGTAGTAATGTATCATTAATGGACTCGCTACCGCCAATGCCACACTACCACACAAAATTAATTGAGCGATGGCATGGCGCCACGATTTGGGGTTGTGAATTAAACCCAATCCATACCAAATAATCAATAATAATCCGAATCCACGCGCGCTCGCATAGCCAAATTGCGCGATACCCGTGACAACACCCAACCAAATACTCGTGCGACTCGTTATCACTTTTACGCTGCGGAGCATAATCCCTAATAATAGCAACCCATAAAAACTATCATTGATAATTACCAGCCCAATCCGTGAAAAATTCAATAATAAACCGCAAGTAGCAATCAATAATCCCGCAACCAGCGTAAATGGTCGCGATAACAGTGGTCGTGATGCCCACATAACAAGTGGAATCATTGCAGTACCCACAAGTACACTTGGAATGCGTAAGGCAAATACGGTATTTCCAAACAGATGAGCAAATGTCCCTGCAATTAAAAACGACATTGAGGGCACTTCCAGCCATCCCGAAATAAATGGATTATTGAAGGAACCATCGAAATACGTTAACCCAAAGAGCGAAGATGAGGCCTCATCACTTGACAATACCGGCGTTTCTGTGAATTGAAACCAGCGTAACACAAACCCAAAAAAGGTAACCGCACCGATGAGTAATAAATATGTGCGATCAGTGGCGATAAGTTTTTTTGCATAACTTTTAATTTCAGCGAGCGATACGCTGTTCTTCAATAAAATAATAATCGTCCCAATCCACCCAATTTCCATCCCAGTAATAGCTGAAGCGCGCCACGTATTGGCATTCATGCTAATGGCAAATCCATATGCAAATGCCGCTATGACCACCGGATATACCATTCGACGTTGTTGGGTGAAATAATACATTACTCCTGTAGACGCCGCGGCAAGCAATAGAATCGTCATGCTATTTTCTACATTAACAAATATTAATTGTAACGGGAACAATAATAAGCTAAACCATATAAAATTATGTTTTGTAGCCACAGTACATTCCACTCCACTTCATTCAAAAATACAGTATTCGGTCGCATAAATGACAGGAAAATTGGTACTGATGTGAAATCAATACGAACAGTGTACTTCAGACATTCACAAGTGTTCAAATAAATGTTATTATCTTAGCATAATTTTTAATAAGTGAAAGTAGCCCGTAATGACGACGACGCTCCCTTCTTTAACCTCCATGCAAAAACCAATTTCCACCGACCCGGCAGCATTTGGTATACTCCACGATTGCACTGCCCTCCTGCACGACCCCGTTGCACTCCGTCAACACATGGAATCCGAAGGGTATATCTACCTCAAAGGAGTGCTCGACACCACCAAAATCGCCGCTGCCCGCCATGTCATGGCCGAACGCCTAGCCGCCCAAGGACATATCGACACAAGTTACCCCATCGACGAATGTATCGCAGCGCCCGACACCAAAGTCACCTTCATGCCTGACCTCGCCAAAGACAATACCCCACTGATGGACGTTTTGTACGATGGCGCTATGATTGATATTTTTGGCATACTACTCGAATCAACCGTCCGCCACTACGACTTCACTTGGGTGCGGGCCGTCGCCCCCAAACGAGCCACCCCACCCCATATGGATGTGGTCTACATGGGTCGCGGCACCAAAAAACTCTATACCGCCTGGACCCCACTCAGCGACGTACCCATCAGTATGGGTGGGTTACTCGTTCTCGAACACTCACACCAGCATGAAAAACTCAACAACGGCTACGCCAGCAAAGATGTCGACGAATTTTGTGAAAACAAAGTAGGCGAAGGCTATACCAAAATGGGCGGTGGCGGCAATATTCGTGACGGCGGCTGGTTGTCAGACAACCCCGTTAAGCTTCGCAATGCCCTCGGTGGCCGCTGGCTGACGGCCAATTACGAAGCAGGCGACGTGTTGATTTTCAGCGTATTTACAATCCACACAAGCCTCGACAACGCCTCCAACCGTGTGCGCTTGTCCACCGATACCCGCTACCAACGCGCCGATGAACCAATCGACGAGCGTTGGATCGGTGACGAACCCATAGGCCACGGTGCTGCCGGCAAACGTGGCAAGATTTGTTGAACAAGCGCTTCGGCCCAGTGCAAAAGAATCGGTTATGATAAATGTGTTACTTTTTTGTAGTAAGGAATCGCCTCATATGTCTGACATCATTACCACTCCCTCAGGTCTGCAATACCAAGACATCACAATAGGCACAGGCGCTAGCCCCGTGCATGGCAAACAAGTCACCGTGCACTATACCGGCACGCTCGTTGACGGCAAGAAATTCGATAGCTCACGCGACCGCAACGACCCGTTTACATTTATTATTGGAGTTGGCCAAGTCATCAAAGGCTGGGACGAAGGCGTCGCCAGCATGAAGGTTGGCGGTCGTCGGACGCTGACCATCCCCGCCGATCTCGGCTATGGCGCCCGTGGCGCCGGCGGCGTGATCCCCCCCAATGCCACACTCGTGTTCGATGTCGAATTATTGAGTGTATAGCGACTGAGAGTATCATATGGCCACGCCATTTACATTTGAACCTGATTTAGCCAAAGCCACCACCATCCCTTCCGATTGGTACCGTGAACCTGCGCTCCTTGCCCAAGAAAAAGAGCTGATTTTTGCCAAAACATGGCAATTGGTCGGCCGGCTTGAACAGCTCAAATTGCCCGGTGATCACTTTACCTGTAGTGTTGTTGATGAACCGTTGGTCATCACTCGCGATAGCTACGGCAAAATTCACGCCTTTTATAACGTCTGTCGTCACCGCGCCGGGGCCGTCGCCAATGGCGCGGGCCACCGCAAGACGTTGCAATGCATGTATCATGGCTGGACCTATGGCCTCGACGGCAAATTGCTCAACACCCCCGAGTTTGAAGGCGTCGAATCCTTCGACCGCAGTGAATTCGGTCTGAAGCCAGTGCGCGTCGACACCTGGGGACCCTTCATCTTTGTCTGTCTCGACGACCACACCCCCGATTTACACGCGGTACTTGCCAAAATCATCCCCGAAACCGTCCACATGCAAATCGAAAAGATGGGCTTTTATAAGCGCATTGATTACGAAATCAATTGCAATTGGAAGGTCTATGTTGACAATTACCTCGAGGGCTATCATATCCCCATCGCCCATCCCGGCTTGTTCAAAGAAATCGATTACAACCAATACTTGGTCGAACCTGAGCGCTATTATTCCAAACAATACGCCCCGATTCGCGCCAAAGACGATTCGTTGTATCGTCGCACTCTCGACGACGGTGCCCCCGCCCAAGCACTCTATTACTGGCTCTTCCCGAATTTAATGCTCAATATCTATCCCGATAACGTGCAAATCAACATTATTTTGCCGTTAGGTCCCGAGCGTACTGTCACCATCTTTGAATGGTATCTGCGTGATGTCAATCGTCCTGGTGTGGCCGAGGATTTCGCCAAATCATTTGCCTTTAGTGATTCGGTGCAACAAGAAGATATCGAACTTTGCGAAACCGTGCAACGCCGCTTACGCTCACGTTCATATACCACTGGCCGATTTTCGGTGGCACGTGAAAACGGTGTGCATCACTTCCACGGCCTGATCTGCGAACACCTCAACACCAAATAATCACAAAAAACCTGCAGCCTTATGTGATACCACCGTCACATAAGGCTGGCATCAAGCGAAAACAGGCAATTGCTAATCTCCCCATTCCCCAATCTCGTGGTCCCCAAAATCAGTCACATGCTGGGATTCGCCATCGACCCTATGGCGGTCATTCTACGCTTGCACCGCCAATTCCCGCACATGGCCGAAGTCGCCGTACCACCCCACACTTTTTTTGTCGTAACTGACCCTGCATTAATTGCAGAAGTGCTTGTCACCAAACAAAAACATTTTCACAAAGATGGTTATTTGAAACACCACGCCCGGACCTTGTTTCGCAACGGATTACTCAGTAGCGACGGTGATTTTTGGTTGCGGCAACGCCGGATGGCCCAGCCAGCCTTCCTTCGCCAACGCATCACTGAATATACCGAAATAATCATCGCCAAAACCGCCGTTGCGCTGTCTTCCCTGCACCACAATCAACCCGTCGACATCCAGCGACAATAATAGAATTGACCTTGAACATTGTCGCCGAAACGTTGTTTGGCGCAATTTCCCCACGCCAACCCCACACCATCGGGCAGGCACTCCACCAATCGATGGATTATTTTACAAACGATCCACTGCGTGACATTGCCGCGAGCGTTACCAGATTACCGCTGCATACCGCCAAAGACGCTGCCTACGCCCAAGCGATTGGCGCTCTCGACACGGTAATGGACGGAATTATTGCAGAGCGCATCGACCAACCGCGCGAATCTACCGATTTGTTGGGGATGTTTATGGCAGCCCGCGACGATGACAACCAACCCAAGTCCCACAGCCAATTGCGCGACGATTGCAAAACACTCATTTGGGCGGGACACGAAACCACCGCCATCACCTTGACGTGGAGCATTTGGTTACTCCTCTGTCATCCTGATTGCATACAAACGATGCATGCAAACTCACGGAGGTTATTAGTAAGCGATTACCAGCCATGGCCGACATCCCCTATTTGGTCTATACCGAGCAAATCATCCGCGAAGCAATGCGCCTCTACCCACCCGCATATACCATTGCTCGCTCGTGTATTGCCGATGTGACGATTGGTAATTATATTATCCCTGACGGCAAAGACGTAACGCTCAGTCAATACGCCATGCACAGTGACACCCACTGGTTCGACCAACCGGATGCATACATCCCCACCCGTTGAGTGAAGAATTCAAAACGCAGCTCCCCAAATACGCCTACGTCCCGTTGGGGGGTGGACCACTTTTGCATCGGCTAGCAGTTTACTCTCGTTGAAGCCACCCTGATTCTAGCCATGGTGATGAGGCACGGCGACTGGCAACTCCTGCCGTGGCAGCAGGTTGTGCCAGCGACTGCTATTACCCTGCGCCCCAAACGGGGTGTAATGGTGCAGATTCACGCCCGCGCATGATGTTTTTATTTTTTGAAAAAAACCACTTCCCTCGTGAAAACCACATAGAAAATCACCCTGAGGCACGTTCCTGCGGGGTAGGCAGTATTCTGCCCACCCCAATGAGGCATAGCAGCACTTATGCTAATGACTACGGGGTGTCACTGGGATGGCGAGTTGCAAGGTTTTGCCAGCCCGCAGGACATCAACCGTCAACACAGTGCCAATTGCATCGCGGCGTAAGATTTTGCGGACATCGTACCGGCGCATAATAGGGTTGTTATTGATGCATTCGATGACGTCACCAACTTCAAACGGAGTGGGGGTGGTCCGGATGCGTTGCACCGTGATAACTTGGTGGTCACTGCCGTCATCGGCCCAATGTTCGCCAATCGAAATCCCCAGCGTACCCCGGAGTACTTCACCATAGGCAATGATTTCGGGCACTACATCACCAACGATTTCGGCATCAATGGCAAAACCAAGGTTATCGGCGTCGACACGTTTGGCT
>CALQBW020000162.1 GCA_943328915.2 Singulisphaera sp. GP187
AATACCCTGGGTTCGCCATGTCACGATACTATCGGGCAACGCAGTAGTTGCCGTAAAAGTCATGATTTGCAGTCCACTACTCTGGTGTGGGAATATAAAGGTCGCATCTTGCGCACCCCAACGAAACGTAAATGGCGCAACATCCCGTTGCTCGGGAGCATACATATTTTCTACCGGCGCATCAAGTGGTGTCACATCAAGCGTATTTGGGACATTTCCTACCAATACCAATAGTACCAAACAAACCAAAATATACATTCCATGCACGGTATATTTTTGCCAAAAATTCAATGTACCACCTCAATACCGACGCCAATTACTGCAACATTCAACGGTGCCATATCATACTTCTGTGTATCAAACGGACTACACCGGTATTGTATCGCAGACTATCACCGCCCAATTTCGGCTACAATGGCACCATCCAAAGGAGAAACACCATGTCAACACGCACAATTGCCATCATCGGCCTTGGGCAAGGATTATCACACCTCCAAGCCTTCCAGATGCTGCCTGACAGTACCGTAATCGCCGTCTGTGACAGTGATAACGCACTCGCACAGCGCATCGCCCAGCAATACCACATCCCCCACGTCTATGACCATATCGAGGCCGTACTTGCTAATCGCACCATCGATGCAGTGGTTATCGCCACCCCCGACCATCTGCATGGCCAACACACCATCATGGCCCTCAACGCCGGCAAACATGTGCTCTGCGAAATCCCGATGGCACTCACAATTGCAGAATGCCAACACATCATTACCCTCAGCGAACGGCACGGCTTGACCTACCAGATGGGCAATCAAGTGCGCTATGCCGAATGTTTGCACGATATCGCTGGTCTTCTACGAGCCGGCGATTTAGGACCACTTTTTTATGGCGAAGGCGAATATCTGCACGACATGCACGACATCGTCGACGACCGCCCTACCGACCATTGGCGCATCAACCCTGCCACCCCCCAAACCACCTTGCTCGGTGGCGGTCCCCATGCCCTCGATACCTTGCGCTGGTTGATGGGGGTGCGCTTTGGTGAAGTACAAGCCTACCACGTGACTCAACCCTCTGATTGGCACACCACCCATACCACCGTAGCGTTGTTGAAGGCCGACAGCGGCGCCGTCTGCAAAATCACCGTGTCGTACGGCATGCAACGCCCCTACTGCTTGTATTACAGCGTTTACGGTAGTGACGGCTCATTTGAGCGTAGCCGCGACCAAGCGGGTCCCATGCAAGAAACGACCAACTACTACTACCACCGCAAACTGGCCGGCGCCCGCCGCATGATCCCCGCCACCGTGCCCAATTGGTACAATCCCCGTCTGCCTCGCAACCTGACGCTCGGGCATGGCACGATGGAAATCGCCCAGGCCCAACAATTCCTCGCCGCCATCAACGCCAATCGCTTGGCCGACATCCATGCTCGCGAGGCAGCTGATTCAATCATTCCGCTGATATGTGCATTGCAATCCGCAGACAACGGTGGCGGCGTGGTCCATATCCCCGCATCATAGCGCCGCCTAGCAACCGAATGGATGTGATATGCTCATCATTCATGACCCCAGTGCCCCCCAAAGCCGCTATAGCCACTACCTCGCAGAACTACTCCGCCTCGAAGGACTCGTCAGTAGCCAATCTATCGACCTCAGCGATCTCAACGCTGCCACATTGAAAGGGCACGACATCGTCATCCTGCCACGGATGACGCTCGATCGCCATCAAATCATTTTGCTTTGTAATTATGTCACTGCGGGGGGCACACTATTGGCATTCCTGCCAGACAATAACTTGGTCAAGGCATGTGGATTAACCCCCCACTTCCAACTCATCCCCCATGGCCTATTAACGGTGGGCGATACCACAATTGTGACTGAACCGATCGACGTGATTGGTCCAACCGCCATCTGGCACGTACCCGATGACGCCACCATCCTCGCCCACATCAATCAGCAGCCGGCGATTGTCAGCCGTACCAGCGGGTTGGGGAATGTGCTGTTGTACGCCTTTGATGTGGCCTATTGTGTGGCCCGCCTGCGCCAAGGTGACCCCGAGCTAGTCGATTTGTGTGCGGCAGGCCTCGACGGCATCTACCGCCCAAGTGAATTGTTTGTGCATCAACTCGACCCGCAGCGCGCCCATATTCCCCAAGCCGACCTCCACACCGCACTCCTCGCCCACCTCATCATGCAACGCGCACCGCAACCACGCATCTGGTACTATCCCAGCGCCCCGCAAACCAGCACAATGATTATGACCAGTGACGACGATTGGTCGCAAATCGCTGAGTTCGAGGCTTTGATTACGGGGTTGGCACGCCACGATGCGCAATGTACCTTTTTTCTCGTACCCCAAAGTCGCGTCACTCCCAGCGATGTCACCCGCTGGCAAGCCGCTGGCCATACGTTTAGCGTGCATCCCGCCCTGGCCCAAGACATCGTGGTAGGGCTGGCTACTGACGAGCCCCAAGTACGGATTGTGGCAGCTATGTTGGCAGAAAACATTGCCCGGCATCAGCGTGAATATGCCGCGCCGGTGCGCACCATCCGGCAACACGCCGTCCGCTGGCTGGGGTATGTCGAGGCAGCTCGTGTGCTCGCAAGCCACGGAGTACGCCTCGACTGCAATTACCTCGCCGTCAGCCCGTATCTGGGCTATGTGTGTGGTTCAGGACGGGCGGTACGCTTTGTCGACGAGCAGGGCCAAATCATCGACTGCTTCCAGCAACCTACCTTGTGGACCGAAGAATGCCTGATCCACCCCGAATACGTCTTTAGCTTCAAATGGGATATCGTGCAGGCCATCGCCGTCACCGACCAGTTGATTGCTGACGCGGCCCAACGCTATTACACGCCAGTGACTATCAATTCGCATCCGGTTAGCTTTGCAACCTATTCACAACCGTTGATCGAAGCAAACTGGCAGGCGGCTCAGCGCCACGGCATGCCGATTGTATCTGCCGATACGTGGTTGGATTGGACGTCGTGCCGCGACCAGCTCCGCCTGCATTGCACCAACGGCGCATGGATTCTCACCACCAGCCAAGCCATCGCATGCCTCAGCATCATCGTGCCGCCACACATTACCCCCAGCGCTGCAACGACCAGAGTGCAGCGCTGGGGGATGAGCTACCAAGCACTTGAAGTGCACAATCTTGCGATAGGCAGTCATGTGATTGGGTTTATCCCCGTATAATTACGGGTTATTACGATTTTTTTACACGCTAGAACTGCGCAAGTGGTCGGCATTCGTCGTCGGAACGACGCAGAATGATGCTACAATATTGGCAATTCTCCCATTACCAGAAAGGGCTTTGCAATGACGCACGCCACCCCTAATGTCATCGTCGGTTTCCGTGATTCAACGGATCTGCTCGCCGATCCTGCGGCCTTACAGGCGCGGGCTGCCAGCGATGGCTATCTTTTTTTTAAACAACTTCTGCCAAAAGCTGACGTGCAATCACTGCGCAACGAATTACTTGATGTGGTAGCTATTCGTGGCTGGCTAGACCCCCATACTCCCCGCGACGCCGCCCTCGTCAATGCGGCGGCGGTCCACGACCTCGAGTCGTGGGGCGGCACCGGTATTAGCGAAGAAGCCTACCGCGATTTGCAAACCCGCGAATTGTTTCAGCGCTTCCAACACCACCCACGCCTCATCCAACTCTACCAAACCTTGTTTGACAGTGCCGTGTTGCCCCACCCCCGTACCATTGCACGGGTAATGGTGCCCTGCCCGTCGTTTCGCCCCACCCCCATGCACCAAGACTTCATCCACATCCAAGGCACCAAACAAGTCTGGACCTGCTGGTTGCCCGTCGGCGATGTACCGCGGGCGCTGGGTGGCTTGACCGTACTGCATGCCTCACACAATTTGGGTGTCCTCACGGTCCGCAGTGCCGAAGGGGCCGGCAACCTCGAAACCAACTTGTGCGACACTGATTTGCCGTGGATCGAACACGACTACGAAATGGGCGACGTGCTGACCTTCCACAGCTGTTTGCTCCACAAATCGCTGCCAAACCAAATCCCCGAAGTCGTGCGCTTGTCGTGCGATTACCGCTTCCAGCCTGCGACCCAAGATATCGAAGAAAAATCGCTCGTACCGCATATGCGTGTGGCACCGTGGGAAGAACTCTACGCCGATTGGCCACAAACCCCCCTCAAATTTTATTGGCAGCAACAACAATTGCGTTTGTCGCCTTGGGATGAATCGCTCCACTGGCAAAAAGAGCGAATCTGTGACTAACAAAGTCAATTCGTCAACAACACTTGCTACCGCTATTGCTACTATGGCAATCTACGACACCCATGAGCATCTGATAACTCCGGCGGCATATATCGCCAACCCGCCAGACATCATCGCAGCCTTGTTTGGGCTCAACGCCTACATCCAACACGATTTGATTAGTGCGGGTTGTAGCTACCCCACCCTGGCAGCCTTCCTCGATGCCGCCAACCCCGACATCGCCGCCCGTTGGCACCAGATTGCGCCCTACTGGGCCGATTGCCAACACACCGGCTATGCCGAAGCGGTGCGCTTGTCGGCGCACATCTTGTATGGCATCGATACCCTCAGTGCCGCGGCGCTGGTGGCGGCCCAACCGCGCCAGCAGGCCTATACCCAGCCCGGGCAGTATCAGTACCTACTCGAGCAGGTGGCAAATTTGGCCACCATTCAGATTGATGCATTCACGTGGGAAGCACCAGCAGGGGCTGGTGACAAGCGGGTCTATCAGTACGACATCAACGTCTGTACCATGGTCAACGGCTCGATTGATTTCGTCGAATTAGCGACCGACGTCGGCTTTGTCATTACCAGTTTGGCCGACTATGCCCGCGCCATCCAGCACGTCATCACCCACAATGCACCTCAGGCTTGCGCCATCAAAACCCAGCATGCCTACAACCGCACATTGGCCTGGCAATTACCCGATTCGGCTGCTGTTGTCGTTGTTTTTGATAAAAAAATACGTGGGGCGCAACTGGGTGAATTGGAAGCCTGTATGATTGGTGATTGGGCGCTCGATCAAATCGCTACCCAGGCAGCCATTCACCACCTGCCCATCAAAATCCACACGGGCCACTTTGCCGGCAATCGCACCATGCCAATCGATTGGGTGCGACCCGGACAGCTGAGTCAATTAATCAAACAGCACCCAGACACGACCTTTGTGCTGATGCATATCGGCTACCCCTACCAACACGAATTACTAAGCATGGCCAAACATTATGCCAATGTGTATGTCGATTTGTGTTGGGCGTGGGGTATCAATCCCCGCGCCAGTAGTGAATTTGTACGCCAGTGGATTCATAGTGTGCCCATCAATAAACTATTTGGCTTCGGCGGTGATGCGTTTTTGCCTACCCAGACGGTCGGCTTTGCGGCCCAAACCCGCCAATGGCTGACCCGTACACTCAATGCCGAAGTGGCAGAGGGCTATTTGAGTGAAGCAGAGGCCATCAAGATCGCCCAACAACTATTACACGACAATCAACACCGCCTATTTGGGCAGAGGTAATCACCAAAGGAGTCTTATATGTCACGCGTGGTCATTATCACAGGTGCAGGGTCAGGGATTGGCCAAGCCGCAGCCGTGCGGTTTGCCAGCATGGGAGATTGGGTTGTCGCGGCCGACATCAATGGTGTCAACGCCAGCGCCACCATCGCCATGTGTAGCGGCAGTAACCACCTCGCCATCACCTGCGATGTAGG
>CALQBW020000163.1 GCA_943328915.2 Singulisphaera sp. GP187
AAAGGGGACCATGTTCGCCACAAATATGTGTTACGCACCACGCCGTTCAGCTTGATGCCTTTTTATCTGTTGATACCAAAAAACGTACCGGGACCATTGCCCGTCATGTTGGCCTTGAGTGGACATGGCTATGGCGTGGCTGATATTGTCGGAATGTGGGAAGACGGCAGTGAGCGGCTCACCGCCAGTGGCTACCACAACGATTTTGCAGTCGCATTATGTCGTGCTGGTTTTGCAGTGGCCGCACCCGAGATTTCGTGCTTTGGTGAGCGCCAAAGCGACTTTAGCTACCTCGATACAGTCAACGGCCAGCCGACGCCGGGCACCTGTCACCACAGCGCCATGTTGGCCTTCCATTTAGGCTTGACCGTGCCGGGCATCCGCGTGCATGACGGGATGCGGTTGGTCGATTATTTGACGACGCGCGCGGATTTGGATTGTGCGCGGTTGGGGGCAATGGGGATTTCGGGCGGCGGAATGCATACACTTTTTTCGGCGTGTATTGATGAGCGGATCAAGGCAAGCGTGATTAGCTGTTATTTTTCGAGCTTCAAAGCGAGTATCTTGGCAATGCATCATTGCGCCTGTAATTTCGTGCCGGGGCTGGCGGCCTTTGGCGAAATGCATGATTTGGCGGGATTGATTGCACCGCGGCCATTGTATGTCGAGGCAGGCACACGCGATCCGATATTCCCCATCAATGCGGTCCGCACTGGCGTGACCCAGGCCCGCGGGGTCTATCGCATGTTTGAAGCAAGCCACAACGTGGCATTTACCGAATTCGAAGGGCGCCACGAAGTGCATGGTGGCCCGGCGTATACGTGGCTGCAGCAACAGTTGCAGTAAGGGGGCATCGCAAATTCGGTATAGGCCTAACTGAACTCATGATTGGTCGAATGATAAAATCGCCCAATAGTTGTGCCTTGCCGTATATGTAAGGCATGACGAATACCACGAAGCGAAAATGTATACCCATCATTTGATTATGGGGGAGCAATGTTATATTATTATTACGTTACACGTATTTTTAATTTGACATGAATTTTGAGGTGCATTATGGAATATGTATGTCTTGTACTGGTTTTTATTGGAATATTTATGTTTGTTTTGTCCACACATCTCGTTCAGCAAAATACTCTGAAATTAAAACAAACATATGCTGATAGTTTGGATCTATTACGTTCAGACCCTACCAATCCTACATATCATGAACAAGCGCTCCAAGCAGGACGGCAATATGCAGCGACTACGCGTAATAATAAATCCGTGACGCTATTTGACGAAACAGCCCTTGCCAACGATATTCGCGCAGTCACGGCAAATGCTTCTCAATTCTCTTCGATACGGCAACAAAAAGCCACCACACAACAAAATCAAGATGCATCTCAGTCAAATGATCAATGGTTTGCCGAGCGGATCGCCGTAAAAGAACAACAAGCCACTACACAACAAAATTCAAATCCATCACAATCAGATAATCAATCAATTGCTGAGCGGATTGCAGCCTTAAAAACACTCAAAGAAGCCGATATGATTAGTGATGAAGAATATGAATCCAAGCGGAAAGCAATCATCGATAGTATTTGATATGTCTACAAAAACACCTTGTTGCCCCCCAACCCAAACGGGATTAATTTCGTTTGGGTTGGGGTTTGTAGTGAGCATGCCACGGAGATTCCACTCGACGATTACCATAGCTACCGGCATGGAATGACACTGGGGTGGGTAAAATTGCAGCAGGCTGGGACTTTCGATATC
Organism: Singulisphaera sp. GP187; assembly: GCA_943328915.2. Classification (GTDB taxonomy): domain Bacteria; phylum Chloroflexota; class Chloroflexia; order Chloroflexales; family Roseiflexaceae; genus UBA965. Next base: position 1,759 of record CALQBW020000163.1, read on the forward strand.
CCCCTTCATTGGTGGTACTATAGAGCATTCACCACACAAGGAGCACCTGTGACCACGCCAACCACTGCCCCACAGCCCACGCACGGGCTGTTGTTGATGCTCATCCTCGGCACCATCCAGGCCATCATGCCCATCAGTATCGACCTCTACTTACCATCGCTCCCCACCATTGCCAATGAATTCAACGTCACTGCCGGTGCCGTACAATTCACCCTGGCCATATTTTTGATTGGGGTGGGGCTTGGCCAAGTGGTCTATGGGCCACTCACCGATAAATACGGGCGCAAAACCCCACTCGTTGTGGGGTTTGCCATCTACATCCTCGGGGCACTGGCCTGCGCCCTCGCCCCCTCTATCACCGTGCTGATTGCCGGACGCTTTTTGCAGGCGCTAGGTGCCTCGGCCGGCTCAGTCATCAGCGGCGCCATCGCCCGCGATTTGTGGCGGGGCAAAGTGCTGGCCGACCGGCTGAGCGTGCTGATGCTCGTCCTCGGCGCCGCCCCCATCCTGGCTCCGTCGCTGGGTGGCGTGATTTTGTCGTTCTGGAATTGGCATGGGGTCTTTTGGGTGCTGGTGGGCTATGGCATCATCATGTTGTTGGCGTTGAGCCGCCTGCCCGAAACGTCTTCGGCGAGTGAACGCGCTAGCATTGATTTGCGTGATACAGCCACCAATTACCTTGCAATTTTGCGCAATACGCCGTTTTTGATGTATGTGGTGATTAGCGCCTGTGCTTCGGCCATCTTGATGTCGTATATCACCAGTTCATCGTTTTTGTATATCGACATGCTGGGCAATAATCCAAGCCAATTCGGGTTGCTGTTTGGTCTCAATGCCATGGGGTTGATTGGGGCCTCGCAACTCAACCGGCGCGTGTTGCGCACGCAACGCCTCGAAATCGTCGCCCAACGGGCGTTGTTTGCTGCCGTCATCATTGCCATGATCATGATTGGCTGTGCGCTGAGTGGGGCGGTCACCACCCTGACCCTGAGTGCGCTGTTCTTTTCGTTATGTGTCTGTTTCGGCTTTATCATGCCCAATATCGCCGCCTTGGCCTTTGGGCACGTCCACGGCCGCATGGGCAGCGCCTCGGCCATCCAAGGCACCATCCAATCCATCATCGGCGGGGTGGCCGGCACCCTCGTGGGGGTGTTGAGCAACGGCACCTTGGTGCCAGTGGCATTGGTCATCGGCTGTGCAGCGGTGCTTGGATGCACCTTGCTCATCATCACCACCCGGCGCTATCCTGCGGTGCAGGCCTAGGCAGAAAGGCGCGCTTATATGAATGTTGCACCGGCAATAGTGCGGAGCACCCTGCGTGGAGTGTTGTTTTTGGTGTTGGGACTGTTGGTTTTTTCGCTCCAAGACATCACTGTCAAGTTTATCGGGGGACAATACCCCGTACTCGAAATCGTCACCTTTCGCAGTCTGGTGGCGCTCCCACTCACCTTGCTGTTATTTCGCTTCGAAGGGCGACGGGGCTGGCCCACCACCAGTCAGCGCACGCTCCAATATGTCCGCGGTGGCGCCTATTTTTTGTCGTACACCACCCACTTCATGGGGCTGGCCGCCTTGCCCTTGGCCGACATCGCCGCCATTCGCTTTTCGGGACCGCTGATGATTACCCTGTTGTCGTTGCTGTTTTTGGCTGAAAAAATCCGCCTGCGCAATTGGATCGCATTGCTGGTAGGCTTTGCTGGCACACTGTTGGTCGTCCAGCCGGGCATGGGGGCCTTTAACATCGGCTCGCTCTTTACTTTGGCGTCGGTCTTTTTTTATGCCGTCGCCGTCATACTGACCCGCAAACTGCAAGGCACCGACAGTAGCGCGACGATGGCCTACTACAGCTCACTGGTCTATCTAGTCGCCACGGCGGTGCTGACCCCGATTGTGCTGGCGATTGGCGAAACACCCAATGCCCACCCTGGTTTTGTCTTTTTGATGCATGCCTGGGTGATGCCGTCGCTCCGTGATTGGCTGATTATGTCGGGGCTGGGGTTCATTTGGGCGGGGGGCATGTATCTCAATGCCCGCGCCTATAGTGAAGCGCCAGCGTCGGTAGTGGCACCGTTTGAATACAGCACCCTGCCCATCAATGTGCTGTGGGGCATCATACTCTGGCAACAATTCCCCACCCTCAACACCTGGGCAGGAGCGGGCATCGCCATTGCCAGCGGGTTAAATTTGTTGTACGCCAATCATACCCCGGCGGCAGCCAAAGCCGCCACGGACTGATCTGGCGGTCATGGTGCGATCCGCGCACCATGACCGTGCGGTGCAGTCGAATGCACCTATACTCATAGCACTTCACCCAGCACGGAAGTGTTTTTTCAAGAAAAGAGGAGCACACATGACCACCAACCCGCGCGTCCAGACCAGCCACGGCATCCTCGCAGGAAGCATCGACGAGCGCACCGGAGCGCAGAGCTTCAAAGGCATCCCCTTTGCGGCGCCGCCGCTGGGGGCCTTGCGCTGGCGCGAACCGCAGCCAGTCGAGTCTTGGCCGGGCATCCGCCTCGCCACCCAGTTTGGTCCTCGGCCGATGCAACTGGCGCTGTTTGGTGATATGAACTTCCGTTCGCCTGACATGAGCGAAGATTGCCTCTACCTGAATGTCTGGACGCCTGCCACCCCCGCCGCCACGCCTTTGCCCGTGCTGGTCTACTTTTATGGCGGTGGCAATGTGGCCGGCGACAGCGCGGAGCCCCGTTACGACGGTGCGCGCCTAGCCCAACAAGGATTGGTGGTGGTGACGGTCAATTATCGCCTGTCTGTATTTGGTTTTTTTGCCCATCCCGAATTGAGTCAAACCAGCGGGTATGGCGCATCGGGCAATTACGGCTATCTCGACCAAGCGGCCGCCTTGGGTTGGGTGCAGCGCGAGATTGCCGCCTTTGGTGGCGACCCCAGCCGGATTACGATTGCTGGCGAATCGGCCGGATCGATTTCGGTCAGCGCCCAACTGCTCTCGCCCATCGCCAACCACCGGATTGCCGGCGCCATCGCCTCCAGCGGCTCGTTGCTGGGCGCGTTGCCGGCCATGACCCTCGCCGATGCCGAACAAATCGGCGTGGCTATTGCGACGCAGGCCGGCGCCACCACCCTCGCCGATTTGCACAATTTATCGGCCAGCGACTTACTCGACGCCACCCAAGCGTACCAACCCCAGCACTTTTGTGGCACCATTGATGGCTATTTTTTGCCCAAATCACCGTGGGCGCTCTATGCCAGCGGCGCCCATGCCCAAGTGCCGTTGCTGATTGGCTGGAACTCGACCGAAGTGCCCTACCAGTTTTTGCTTCACGAGCACCCACCTACCGTGGCCAACTATCAGGACGCCGTACAAGCCCAATTTGGTGACCAAGCACCCCACCTGCTCCAGCACTACGCCGCTCGTAACGATGCCGAGGTGGTTATCGCGGCGACAGACCTGTCGAGCGATTTGTTTATCGGCTATAGCACCTGGAAGTGGGCCGAACTGCATGCCCGCACCAATCCCACCTACCGCTACCTGTATGCCCACCCCCGCCCTGGCATGCGCCCCGAGTTTGGCAATGCCGTCAGCGGGCTGGCGGGTGGCGTCATTCGCGCCGAAGAATCCAGCACGCCAGTGCCGCCACCCCCACCTATGGCGGTAGGAGCCGTGCATTCGGCCGACATCGAATACTTTATGGGCAATCTCGACACCAACAGCGTCTATGCCTGGGATGATGCCGATACGGCCGTGTCACACCAAATGCAACAGATTTATGTCAACTTTGTCACACACGGTGACCCCAACGGCGCCGGTATCCCCACCTGGCCAACTGTGCAGGCCGGCGAAACGGCGCAACTATTGCGGATTGATACCCAATCGCAGGTCGTCCCCGACAGCCATCGCCCTCGCTACCAATTGCTCGACACGGTCATCGG
>CALQBW020000164.1 GCA_943328915.2 Singulisphaera sp. GP187
AAAATAATTTGGTCAGGGCGCATGGTGGGAGCGACACGGAGTGCATCAGCGATGGCGTGGGCGCTTTCTAATGCGGGAATAATCCCTTCGAGTTTACTGAGCATTTGAAATGCATCAAGGGCTTCTTCGTCATCGACCGACACATATTGCACTCGCCCTGTGTCGTGCAACATGGCATGCTCGGGTCCAATTGCTGCATAGTCGAGCCCTGCCGATATACTATGGGTCAACGAAATCTGGCCGTCGTCGTTTTGCAAAATATAGGTGTAGCTGCCTTGGAGCACCCCTTTGCTGCCTCCTTCGAAGCGGGCCGCATGATTCCCAAAACTAATTCCACGACCACCTGCTTCGACTCCGCGCATTGCTACTCCGGGTTCTTCGAGGAAGGAATGGAATAAGCCAATCGAGTTCGAGCCACCACCCACACAGGCAATCAATAAATCGGGTAAACGCCCTGCAGCCTGTTTGATTTGGGCATAGGCTTCGCACCCGATGATACTCTGAAAGTCACGTACCATGGTGGGGTACGGATGAGGTCCGAGCGCTGACCCAAGTAAATAATATGAATCGGGATTTGACACCCAATCACGCATGGCGTCGTTGATGGCATCTTTGAGGGTGCGTGAGCCAGTGGCGACGCCCCGCACTTCCGCACCAAGTAGGCGCATGCGGAAGACATTCGGCTTTTGGCGTTCGATGTCATCAATGCCCATATACACTACACACTGCAGCCCCAGAAGCGCACAGACGGCAGCGGTGGCCACGCCATGTTGGCCGGCGCCGGTTTCGGCGATAATGCGGGTTTTGCCCATGCGTTTGGCCAACAAGCCTTGACCAAGGGCGTTATTGATTTTGTGGGCGCCGGTATGCGCCAAATCTTCTCGTTTGAGGTAGATCTGGGCACCACCACAATGCGCCGTAAGGCGAGTGGCATGGGTCAACGCAGTGGGGCGCCCGATAAATGTTGCTTGGAGTTGGGCTAGTTCTTGCCAAAACGTGGGGTCGTCTTTGATGGCGGCATAGGCTTCAATCAAATTTGCAACGGCCGGTGCGAGTGTTTCGGGAATATAGCTGCCGCCGTAGGGGCCAAATAATCCGGGACGATTTGCAGTGGTGCTCATGATAACCTCAATAATATTTCAAGACAACGGTACGGCGAGGACATCACACAAAAAAGCATATTCAATGGCGCGGTCAATCAGTGCATCGTAGCGTCCACTTTTGCCGGCGTGGCCGGCAATCATGTCCGTCAGCAAGTAGTAGCGCCCTGCCGGTGCGACTGCCCGCAACTTGGCGATCCATTTGGCAGGCTCCCAATATTGTACCCGTGGATCGTTAAAACCGGCAGTCATGAGGATAGCAGGGTACGGTTGTGCCACCGTATGGTCATACGGCGAATATTCCCACATGTTCCGAAATTGCGTTGGGTCATTGGGGTTACCCCATTCTTCGTATTCGGGGATGGTCAGCGGGATAGTCGGGTCGAGGATGGTATTGAGGATATCGACAAACGGCACCAAGGCAAGCGCTGCCGCAAACAACGTGGGACGTTGCGTTACCACTGCACCCACCAACAAACCACCAGCGCTCCGACCGTAACAACCCATCCGCGTACTATTGGTATATTGTTGGCTCACTAAGTATTCCCCACAGGTAATGAAATCATCAAAGCTGTGTTGTTTGTGGGCGATTTTTCCTTGCAAATACCATTCACGCCCCATTTCGCTACCGCCGCGGATGTGGGCCAATGCAATCACAAAACCACGTTCGAGTAAGCTCAAGCGCTCACTCACAAATCCGACATTGAGATTGGCTCCATACGCACCATAGCCGATGAGCAACGCGGGAGCACTCCCATCGCAGGCGACGTCGTGGCGCCGCACAATCGTCAAGGGAATCTGGGCACCGTCGCTGGCTGGCACAAACACCCGTTCGAGGATGTAGTCTGCCGGATTATGCCTATCACCTCCCACCAGATCTTGTTTGATGGTGGTATAGACACGGCTGTGTAAGTCATATGCCAAAACTGTTTGGGGGGTAATGGGCGTCGCATAACTGAGATAAAGTACTGACCCATGATAGGTTTGTTGGTATATTGACGTAACGTGGTAGGCAGCATCACCAAATTCCAAGCAGTGCATCGGCTGTTGATCGTGGGGGTAGACTTCGACTTGAGGTAAGCCGCCCCGGCGTACCCACACCACGAGGTGGTGCTGGAACGCGTCGAGTGCCTCGATACTCGTATCGTCACGATGCGCGATATACGACTGCCATTCGGTTTGGCTGAGCGTACGGGTCTGCACACAAAAATTTACTGCCTGTAGGTTGGTGTGCATGTAGCATTGTTCACCGACCATGACAATGTCATATTCGACATCAGGTTGCCGTGGCGCAACGCACTGTGCGGCATACGCTTGCTCGCAGTCAAACACCCATACTTCTGAGCTACTACTACTATGACTCCCTACGATTAAGTAGCGCTGATCACCACTCTGTTCAAGGTGGACATTATATAATTCGTTTGGTTCAAAAAAAATGCAAGTTGCGGGGCTCGTAGCCTGCTGCCAATGCCATGTCCATACACTACTTGGTCGCCATGCCTCATCAGGACGCACAAAGGCGAGTGTGTTCCCATCTGGTGACCAGGCGAGGCCATAGTGCAGGTCAGGTACGGGGGTAATCATGGCATGGCCATCTGTGATGCGCCGGATATGCAGAGTAAAGCGTTCACTGCCATTGTCGTCAAGCAGCAAGGCAATGTAGGTGCCATCGGCACTGACCGCCCAATCGCCGAGCTTGAGGAATGCCTTGCCGTGCGCTTCATGGCCGAGGTCGCACACCACTTGGGCAGGTTGGTGCGGATTACTCAGGGCAGTGCGCATCAACGTGGGGTATTGTTGGCCCTTTTGGTAGTGCATGAAATAGGTATATGAACCGATGGGAATTGGGGCGCTGTGGTCATCATCGATCAAACGCGATTTTAGTTCGTTAAAAACCAAATCTCGGTCTTTTGCTGAAATATGCGCTTCAGCGTAGGCGTTTTCGCCGGCAATATAGTCATGCACCGCCGGGTTTTGGCGTTCGCGCAACCAATAATAATCATCGTGGAGGGTGATGCCATGGACCACGGTACTGCGCGGTTGGGGTATAGCACGAGGTGGTTGACGCATTGCGCGCTACTTTCAAAAAATACTATTATGTAGTATTATACCGTTTTTCCCCTGTGTTTTTGCACGTGGTATGATAATAAGAGCAAAAGTATCATTTGATTTGGCTTGTATAAGGTGAAGTTTTGCGGCATAGGTATTTACGATTCGGCCATTTTATTGTCTTGTGGGTGTGGCTTTGGGCATCTATTATTCAGCCTGCCACCTCCGTATTTGCCATGCCAAATGCCGCATTGGTTGAAACTGATCTGCCGGCATATTTAGCGCAACTCCCCGGGCCACTCGCACATTTCAGTGAAGGGGACAAAACCGCCGCCGGTATCATCCGATCGACGGTTGATTGGTATGGAATTAGTCCTCGCATGATGTTGGCGTTGCTCGAAGCCACGAATCAATTACTCAGTCGTACTGATGATGCAACCACTATGCTCGCCTCGCCAATTACGACGAGTAGTGATGCTCCCCAAGGGTTTGCCGCCCAACTCGATTGGGCAGCGGCAGGACTTCGTGCTGGCTTGGGTCCTTATGAATACCCCCCCATCGTGCAATTTAGTGATGGGATGACGACAACCATTGATTTGAACCAAGCGCCCGAAGGGGTGGCAATGCAACGGGTGCTTGCTCATGGGCGTACACGTGTCCAATGGGTGCAAGCCGTCAAGGCATTTGTCCAGGCTTTTGCCAGCTATTTTGACGGCGCATTGGTCATCAAAAAAACACCTCCTGCACCCCCGCCGAGTGGGTTTTTGTATCGGCCATGGCAATCGGGGGTGCGAGTACGGCACTTGGCGTATTTTGACCATCAATACCCCACGGTAGACACTCAAGCCCATGATGACGGAATGATGGTCAATTATTTGGGGGCTCACAATGGGCAATACGATGGCCACGACGGTCATGATTTTGCCTTTCCTGATCAATTGATTGGCACACCTGTTTTGGCGGCTACAGCGGGTATTGCCTATGCCAGTACCCACCGTGGGAATGGGGTGTATATCATCCATCCCGATGGCTATACCACCGTCTATTGGCACCTCGATCGCTTTAGTCGCCGCTTTTTGGGGTTAATCGATAGTGGCAGAGGGGTCAAGGTTGGCGTAGGGGATGTCATAGGGAGTAGTGGCAAAAGTGGGTTTGTGATTGGTACACCACATTTGCACTTCGAGGTGCGGCGTGAAGGGAAGCAAGTCGACCCCTATGGCTGGTACGGCAATGGTCCCGACCCATGTCCCCACGACCCTGCCTGTCTGGCAAGTACCTGGCTCTGGCATAGTTCACTGCGAGGTGAATTCGATTTTACGCCTCCAGATAAACTCATTACTATGGTGACACCTCCGCCAGCGTATGGACTTGTTGTTGCACCACGCACTGAATATCGTTTCGTTGATGCGTTTGACGGAAGTGTGACACCAGACCTCGCACAAGCGCCGTTGACAATTGCGGGGTACCCGTTACTGGTGCCGGGCAAATACGCCCAAGCATTGCAGTTTGTACCAGGCAGTGCCTTGGGGTTGAGTGGACAAGATATTCTGGGAGCTGCGGATGAGAGCGTGTCAGTGTGGGTTGATACAAGTAAAGCTACCACTGGGCAGCATTATTTGTTTGCGAGTAGTGCCCAGCCAGATGCCAAAAAGCAGTTTGCTGGGACGCTGGCAGTACGCTATGACGTCGCAAGTGATGGACATGCCCAATGGGTATTTTGGAGCGTGGGTGACGATGGAACGAGCGATGAATTGCGCGTGCCCCGGCTTGATCAAGGCTTCCATAATCTGACGGTCCATTGGCAACAATCGGCAGGGTTGAAGCAGATTTTCATTGATGGCATATTAGTCGCCCAACGCCTAGGGGTTATTTTGCCCACACGGGTCGGCGAAACTACCACCTTCGGGCGATTCCCTGGTGGTAAAAGTGCCCAACTTACCATCGATGATGTATTGATATGGCGCGATACGCCATCTCTTAGCCAACTCATGGCCGTGGTGAATGCATTTGACCAACAAGCACCACAACAAGCCTTGCCCGCTTTTGGTACCACGACCAATGTTCAATTAGTTCCGATTCGGTCAAGCAATGACCCGGTCGTGGTGATGCGGGTGGCAGTTGATGGTCATTTTAGTGATCCGCAACCGCTCGACACGCAATTTACTATTACGCTGCCCCATCATGAAGGGGTCAATGTCAGCGAAATGTTGGCCCAAGTCGCCATCGAATTAACCACTCGCTCTGGCGCCGTGCAAACGGTGCATGGCGTGGTGAATCGCCTGCCGGTCAAGATTACCGAGGTCCACGCTAATCGGTAAAAATAGCGAGCGCAAACCATTTACCCTCAGCCGGTGTTTCACGTTGTATACTAACAGGGTGAAAAACCGACCCCGCTGACATGGGTGTCAACTGAGGGAGCGAATCCATGGATGAATTGATTGCGGCATTGTCTGCCGCCAAAATCGTTGCTAT
>CALQBW020000165.1 GCA_943328915.2 Singulisphaera sp. GP187
AAATGGAAAATGGAAAATGGAAAATGGAAAATGGAAAATGGAAAATGGAAAATGGAAAATGGAAAATGGAAAATGGAAAATGGAAAATGGAAAATGGAAAATGGAAGGTTTTCTGCAAAAAAATACCGTTGTGACACAGCAGGCTGTGTTGCAACGGTAAAAATTGTGGACGAAACCAGACAAAATTAGCGTTGCGCCCAGACCACCAAAGCAGCCACGAATTCACGTAAACTGTCACGGACTTTGGGGTCAACTAATTCGCCATCTTTGAATGTTTCGCTCAGATTGACCATTAGTTCAGGCGAAGGCATTACCAGCATTCGACAGCCATAGAGCATGGTGCGTAGCATTACGAGTGACCGGACACCGCCGAATCGGCCACCACCGGCACTAAAGGCCGCAACGGGTTTTTTGGCCAGTGCCGACTTCATAAACGGACGTGACGCCCAGTCGAGCGCGTTTTTGAGTGATCCTGGCGGCGCATGGTTGTATTCGGGGGTGGCGATCAAAACGGCGTCAGCCTCGCGGATTTGTTGGCGTAGCCGCAACACACTGGCTGGTGTGGTGCTTTCGTCGGCAGGATCCAACTCTTCGTTGAAGAGCGGTAAATCGCCTATTTCAGCGATGGACAAGGTGACATCTGGTCCGAGTAGCTTTTGGGCTTCGATAACAAGGACTCGGTTGTATGATTTGGCGCGGAGGCTGCCGACAATGGCGACGATGTGCATGTTAACCCTTTGCTTGTGAAGTCATAGAAGTGAATGCCCAGATGGCGGTATACCCTGCGATAACGTGCATAATGCCCAGTGCGATTTTGTCACCAGTAGCAGGTGCACCGAGTACACCACCCATTGAAATGATGACAAAAACGATTGTGATTATTTGGAATAGCCGATACGGGTTGGCACTGAACCGGTTGAGAAGTGCGAGTAATCCACCACCAATCAAGGTGGGAATTAATGAGGCAAAAAAAACGATAAAAAACTGGACTTGGCTCATGCCGTTGGCATCGACCATACTTGGGTCCATTGCAGGGACCGCCAAAGTGAGCCCGATTTGGTGGGCAATGACCCACACGATGAGGTTGGCGATCCCGCTCACAATGCCACCAATTAATGCAGCGCGAAGGATGCGTGATGTGTCGACTTTCATTTGTAGACCTTTCTGTGGTGCATATGCACATGCGATATGTATAACAAATGGGTATATGATTGACCCATCAGGATACCAGAGTAGAACACCGTCCATCTTGAAGTTAATAGCACGCTATTGAAATATTTATGAACAACTGGAGGTGTATTCGCCGGTTTCACCATTGCTCACTACCCGCTGTAGCCATTGGTTTAACAGTGCCAGCTCGGCGGGGGTAAACCCTGCAAATAACGTGGCAGCTACCGAGGCATGGATGTCAGCAACGGCGTTGCAAGCCCCGTGCCCACATTCTGTCAGCGTAATGTACTTGACCCGGGCATCACAATCACTCGCATGTTGCTCTATAAAGCCATGAATGAGTAGGCGGTCGATCAAGCCTGCCAACGTAGCTGAGCGCACTCCCAACACCTGCTGCAACTGACGTTGCTCGATTTGCTGGGCTTGTTTGACATGTAACATTAAATTGAATTGCGCTGTGGTGAGGTTGTGTGCGGCAAGTGCTGCATCAACACGTTGTTTGCCGGCATGATAAGCGCGACGTAACCAAAATATTGGACAATCCATAATCGCCATTCTTTTTAATAGCAGGCTAGCATAATACCTGATGAAAATCGGAATGTCAAATCTTTGTGGACAATCGCTTGTCGAGGAGTGGGAATGTGTACATCAAATATATAGTTTTTGTGTAAAGCGGTACTCGCCAATAGCATATGCGCTACACTAGAGGTAACAAAATTGTGGATTCATACAAAAGAAGAAGATATGCCTACAATTACGATGATCAATGGCATGGAACGCTTCAATGCCCATGTGTGGCGTGAAGTATCGGCGCTCCTACAAAAAGATAGTGTGGCGGTGCGCATCTTGCGCTTCCATGATGGCCATGTGCGCAACCAAGACGACGCACTGGCACATGCAATTGGTGAAGCTGATGTGGTTTTTATTTCGCTTATCAATGATCGTGACGACGCCGACTGGTTGACGGCGCAAATCAAGCGGAGTGGCGTGCGGACGGTTTTTGCGTACGATAGCATGCCCGAAGTAATGGGCTTGACCCAAGTGGGCGATTACCGGATTGATTCGAGCAAAAATACAAGCATGTCCAAACCAATGCAGGCGATATTACGCGTGATTACCAAAGGCCGTGATGAAGATACGTGGTATGCCCATTCCAAATTAACCAATGCGGTATCGAAGTTGTTGCCGTTGATGCCAGCCAAACGCAAAGACTTCCGCACGTGGTTGAGTGTGAATATTTATTGGAACCAACCCGATGCGGTAAATTTGTCCCAAATGATCCGGTTAATATTGCGCGAATGTCTCAATGTCAAAGTGAGTGTGGCGCCGGTACGGACGCTACCGCAGATGGGCTGCTTCCACCCCGATAGCGAGGAATTATTTGCCGACAACAACGCATACATTCGTTGGGCACTCAAAACCAAGCGCTACCGCCGTGGACAGCCGTTGGTGGTGTTGTTGGTGTTCCGCAAGCATTTGTTCCAACAGCAAACGTACCCCCATGACCTTATTCGGGCGCTTGAGTCCAAAAGCTTAGCCGTGTTGCCGATTTTTGTGAGTGGCACTGAAACACATGTGGCGTTGCGCGATTGGGTTGCCAAAGAAAAAGTCGATTTTGTGATTTGCAGCTTGGGCTTCAGCCGGGTGAGTGGTCTCGCAGGTTCGACCAGTCCAGAGGCAAATCACGATATTTTGGTTGAAATCATGAGTGGCATTGACGTGCCATATATGGTTGCACAACCACTCTTGATGCAGTCGCTGAGCGATTGGCAGGGCAGGGGCGTGTCGCCGATGCAATCGGTGAATTTGTTTGATTTACCCGAAATGGATGGGAGTATTTCGCCAATCGTGATTGGTGCAATCAAAGATGATTCAATCGTGACCATCCCCGATCGGATCGAACGGGTGGCAACCATTGCCGAACGCTGGGTGCTCTTGCGGCGAAAGCCACCGCAAGAGCGTCGCGTCGCCATAGTGCTCTATAACTATCCCCCAGGCCAAGGGCGATTAGGAACAGCGGCGTTGTTGAATGTGCCTGCGACGGTGCATTCTTTGGTAACCCGGCTCAAAAAAGAAAATTACAAAGTAGCGCATTTGCCTGAATCAGTGGCAGAATTAACCAAACGGCTCTCTGCGATGGAAGGTGGCCAAGGAGAACATGTCTCCTTGGCAGTCGCGCAAATGCGTGAAATTATCCCCGATAGGGTGTTGCACCGGATCGATAGCAAATGGGGACCAGCCCCTGGTGTAATCGCACCCAAAGGAAGTCATGAGATCCGACTTGACGGCTTTGAATTGGGTAATGTGTTTGTGGCGCTCCAACCACCGTTGGGCGTGCCTGGTGACCCGATGCGCATGTTATTTGATCATGAATATGTACCACACCATCAATTTCTTGCGTTTTATCGATTTTTGATTGATGTTTGGCATGCCGATGCGATTGTGCACGTCGGCATGCATGGTACTGCGGAATGGCTACCTGGGTTACAGCTAGGGTTAACGGATGATTGTTGGCCCGACATTGTGATGGGTGACATCCCCCAACTCTATTTGTACCCGCTCAACAACCCGGCTGAAGCCAATATTGCCAAGCGCCGTGGTGGGGCGACGGTGATTAGTCATTTGATTCCGCCTTATGCACGCGCTGGTCTTTCCAAACAATTGGCACAATTGCGGGCCGAAATGACCAACAATGCCTCGCTTGAAACAGTGACTGGTATGTTGCCTGAATTGGCCCCCGTTGCTGGAGAATCGACACCAGCGTATATGGCACGCGCAATGCGCTACTTGGATGATTTAGAACAACGCTTGATTCTCGACGGGTTACATGTGCTAGGGGCACATATGTCTCGTGACCGAGCACAGGCGCTGCTCGAATCAGCGCTCGATGTCCCACGCAGTGGCCAACCTGGCCTGATGCAACATATCCTCGAAGCCGGAATCGATACAGCATCTGCCCCAGCGGTGCGGGCTGCTTTTGTAGCGCATGTGGTGCTCGGACGTGACGTGCTCGACGCGTTTTGGCGTAATTATTTCGGCAAAAAAGCCCCGGAAAATATGCAAAAAATTGTTGATCATGGTCGTGAAATTTTAGTACGCCTCGAAGAAAGTGGTGACGAATTAGATGTGGTGATGCATGCGCTCAACGGTGGGTATGTGTTGCCCGGCAAGGGCTCTGACCCGATACGGGCAGGGGCCGCAGGGCTGCCCAGTGGTCGCAACCTACATAGTATTGACCCGTGGATGTTGCCTAGTGACGTTGCATTGGCAAGAGGACTCCAGTTGGCCGAAGAGTTGATTGCTTCCCACCTCGCCGAAAGTGGCAGTATGCCGGCGACTGTCGCGTTGACATTGTGGGCGCTTGATACAATCAAAACCGAAGGTGAAAGTATCGGCGTTGTCCTTGGTTTGATAGGAGCAGCGTCTGTGCGTGATAGCCAAGGCAAAATTTATCGCTTTGATTTGATCCCACTCAATAAATTGGGACGCGCCCGAGTAGATGTGGTGCTCAATATCAGCTGTATTTTCCGCGATAGCTTCCAGATGCACATTGATTTGATCGATGATTTGATTGTTCGGGCTGCGAGTTGCGGCGAACCTATGGACAAAAACCCGATTGCCGCGCATGTGGCGGAGTTGCAAAAGAAAGGTCAGACCTTTGAGTCGGCTACGGCGCGCTTGTTTACGCAAGCACCTGGCGAATACGGGACTGGCGTTGAAATGGTGGTTGAAGAAAGTCAGTGGGATAACCGAGCTGATTTGGCATCGATTTATGTGCAGCGGAGCGGTTTTGCCTACGGTGGTAAGCGCGGCGGCCAGACGGCTCAAACTACTTACCGGAGTTTGCTCAGGACGGTCGAGCATGTCTTCCAGACTATTGATAGTGTTGAATATGGCTTAACTGATATGCAACACTATTATGGCCACAGTGGTGCGGTGCAATTGGCGGCGAGCTTCGAAAGTGGCAAAAATGTAAATTTGAGTTATGCCGAAACCTTTACTGGCAAGACCACCTTCACCAAAGCAAAACAAATGGTGAGTATAGAAGTACGGACCAAGGTATTAAATCCCCGTTGGTTTGAGCCGTTGTTAGCCCAAGGATATGCTGGTGCGACCGAAATTGCCAATCACGTTACGAATGTATTTGGCTGGGGAGCGGTCGGTGATAGCGTCGAAAAATGGGTTTTCGATGGTATGGCTCAAACATATATCCTCGATGAAGATGTGCAACGTCGCTTTGTTGCGGCAAACCCTCTTGCTGCCAAGGCAGCGGTGCAACGCTTGCTTGAAGCCAATGGACGTGGGATATGGAATTGTGACCCAACAATGCTTGTCCAATTACAACAAATATACGCTGACCTCGAAGATCGGTTGGGAGTGGTCGTCGCCTAGGTATACAATACAGAATGGTAGGCATTGGTGCCTACCATTCTG
>CALQBW020000166.1 GCA_943328915.2 Singulisphaera sp. GP187
ATTGCTGTTTGGGATTATAGGAGCCTATATTGGCCGAACAATGGGAATTTAACCAATGACAGACGCAACCACACACGCATTAGCTCACCTCGACAATGCCGGCATGATTACCTTCCTCACCAGCCTCGTGCAAACTCCAAGCGTCTACTTGCCAGGGGTGCATGGTGCCAACGAAACCGCCGCCGCTACGCTCATTTACGACTTACTGGACGAATGGGGCTTACAACCGCACCGCTGGGAAGTCGCCCCTGGTCGCCCCAACATCGTCGCCGAGTTACGCGGCACTGCCGGTACTGGACCGTTGCTTTTGTTTGAAGGACATACCGATGTCGTCACTCCGGGTGATCGAAGTGCCTGGACACACGATCCCTTTGGCGCAACGATTGTCGATGGCCGCATGTATGGACGAGGCACCGCCGACATGAAGGGTGGTGTGGCGGCGATGCTTTATGCGGTGCGGGCCATCCAACTCGCCGGCGCACAATTTGCCGGCACAATCCGCTTGCTGATTCCCGTGGACGAAGAAGGGTTGATGCTTGGCATCAAAGATATCGTGGCCCGTGGCCATGCCGCTGGAGCGGCCGGGGCGATTATCTGTGAACCCGAAGAACGTGAAGTCTGTATTGCCCAAAAAGGGGCACTGCGGCTCAAACTCGAATCATTTGGGCGGGTCGCCCACGGCGCCATGCCCGAAGAAGGGGTCAATGCCTTGACCGGCATGATTCATCTGGTACACCGCGTACTAGGCATCCAAGCCGAATTACGGGCTGCCCATGGCGCGCATCCCTTGCTCGGCAAAATCTACCTCAGCCCCACGGTGGCACGGGCCCCGATAAGCGGCGAAGCCAGCCAAATCAATGTGCTACCAGATACCTGTGACACCTACCTCGATATTCGCACCATCCCGGGAGTATCACACCCCGCAATTGTGGCACAGATCGAGGAATTGATGCACGATGTCCAACAAATCGATAGCGCTTTTCGGTTTGCGGTGAGTATCATCGATGACCGCCCGTCAACCGAAATCGCCGCCGATCATCCTTTAGTGCAATCAATCCAACACGGACATCGCATCGTCTACAACCAAGAGTCGCCGTATGGCGGTGTGCCAGGCTCAACCGATGGGACGATTATTACCCGCGATGCAGGAGTACCAGTGGTGGTGTATGGTCCTGGTGGCAAGCGTATTCCCCATCAGCCCAACGAATACGTGATTGTGACAGAAGTCCAGCAGGCTGCGGCGGTCTATGTGCATGCCGCCTTGCATTTTTTGCACACAGTCCAACACCCAGCCTAATTAACGTAAAATAATCAAACACCGCGTGAAATTCCCGGTGTACAGACAAAGGAGTCGAACATGGCAAAGGTTACCATCCCCTTTATTCAATCGCTCAAAGGCAAACGCAAATTCGCCATGCTCACTGCGTATGACGCACCGTTTACCCGACTTGTCGAGGATTCTGGGGTCGAAATGATCCTGGTTGGCGATTCGTTGGGAATGGTGATACTGGGCTATAGTGGCACATCACCCGTCACCATGGACGAAATGGTGCACCATTGCAAGGCTGTCGGTCGCACTGCCAAAAGCTGTTTGTTGGTGGGTGATATGCCCTTTATGGCCTATCAAGCCGATATCAGCGAAGCGATTCGCAATGCCGGCCGCCTCATCAAAGAAGCGGGCATGGATTGTGTCAAATTGGAAGGCACCAGCAAACAAGCGCCCACTGCCAAAGCCATTGTCGATGCCGGAATTGCAGTCATCGCGCATATTGGTTTGACGCCCCAAACCGCTGCCAGCCTCGGCGGTATCAACGTAATCGGTGGCCAAAACTATGCCGCCGCCAAACGGATTTTGGATGATGCCTTGGCGATGGAAGCCGCTGGGTGCTGGTGTGTGTTGATGGAAGCAGTGCCGGCTGATTTAGCGGCCTACATCACCTCGCGTCTCAAAGTTCCCACCATCGGAATTGGCGCTGGGATTGGCTGTGACGGGCAAGTACTGGTGACCCACGAAATGTTTGGCATGTTCCCCGGCTTTGGGCTGCCCTTTGGCAAGCGCTATGCCGAAGCAGGTCAGCTCATCCAAAACGGGATGCAACAATACCACCAAGATGTGCTCAATGGTCAATTCCCCGGTGCCGAAAACAGCTTTCCAATCGATGCCGAGTTGTTGCGCCGCCTCGAGTCCGAAGCGTGAAAATAGCGATTATTGGCGCTGGCGCAATGGGGTGCCTGCTGGCATCCTACCTGGCACCACACCACGAGGTATGGTTGGTTGATGGCTGGCAGACTCAAGTCGACACCATCAACCAACAGGGGCTACGCCGCGAACGTGACGGCGTAACTACTACTTGTCACCCCCATGCCACTACTGACGCCCACTCCGTGGGGGGCGCCGATGTGGCGCTTGTGCTCGTCAAGTACCACCAAACCAATTGGGCCGCCCAACAAGCCGCCGATGCGCTAGCGCCCCACGGCATCTGTCTGACCCTCCAAAACGGCATTGGCGGGGCCGATGTACTCGCCGAGACATTGGGTGAAGCGAGGGTCACCCGCGGAGTTACCTCACTCGGCGCAACGTTAATTGCTCCTGGCCTTGTGCGTCATGCAGGGATGGGTGATACGGTCTTTGCTACGACCATCGCACCAGCATCGATCAACCAATTGATCACGGCATTTGACCAAAGCGGGTTGCCATCCCATGGCAGTGAAAATTTGGATAGTTTAGTTTGGGGCAAGTTGATTGTCAATGTTGGAATCAATGCGTTAACTGGCATTTTGCGCATCCCCAATGGAATTATCGCAAGTAATGCCGGTGCACGTTCATTAATGACTCTAGCAGTCAATGAAGCAATTGCTGTGGCAGCAGCACTAGGAATCTCACTTCCCTATGCAGACCCAATCGCCCATGTTATCGCTGTTGCCACTGCCACCGCAGCCAATCGATCTTCGACTCTTCAAGACGTCGTACGTGGCAGCCCGAGCGAAATTACCACAATTAATGGTGCAATTGTGCGCTATGCAGGCAATTTGGGCATTTCTGTACCTATCAATCAACTATTATGTGATATAATTGAAATTGTCGACACAACCCCAGACAGCAGAATATTGTAAGGAGTACTTCATGTTGGGAATTATCACCACAATCATTTCGGTGTACCAATTCGTGTTATTCATTCGTTTCATCATGCAATGGATCGACAAAGATGGTACCAACAGCATCAACAATGCCCTAAAGCCAGTCACCGAACCCGTCCTCACCCCAATTCGGGCAAAAGTCACGTTCAACAACATCGACTTTTCTGCCCTGATTGTCAGCATCTTGTTGAGCATCATTAGTGGTTTGCTCACAGCCTTCCTGTATTAAGCAGTTGCTATCCCAGCCTTCCTAAACGTATGTAGTGCCATCACAGCCCGGTTGTGATGGCGCTCCTCTTTCCCTTTGTATTGACGCCAATACATTCGAATTAATTATTTTTATATATGCAACCAATCATATTAAGTTTCTTCCTTTTTAAGAATAAAACCGTCGAAATGCAACAAAAATTTATTATCTCAAATATCCTGCACTCAGACATCCTTTATTTACCGCTATAATATTGTAAGATTTTACTGCATATTCACTAGGATTCATTATGTTCTGGGACATTCCCGATTACTACTTGTTTTGTTGTATGATTCCCGCAGTATTGGTTGGATTCGCTTTGTTATATATGTGGTGGAAGTAATTATGATGCAAAAAAGCCGAATTGTAACCGGGCTGATACTCGCCGTGTTGAGTATCAGTGCATGTGCTGGGCAGGCGCCCGTCGGCAATCAACCCAATCCCATGGGGCAACCACAATCAACGGTTGACCCCAAATTGCCCCCCATGGACGGCAATCAACCACTCCCGCCTGCCAATGGCACACCGTTACCGCCACCGGTCGATGGTGGCAATCCCCCACCAACAGACAATCAGGCTCCCATGCAAGTTGTAGCTCAGACATTCCCCGTGACGGTCTGGAATTATCATGGCGTCACCTTGCAGCCGAGTGATGTAGGGGTCGATGCTGGCCAGCCCGTTGCCGACCAAAGCGCCATCGAACTCCCCGATGGGCGCGTGCGCCTCTACTTCTTTGCTCAAAACAAAGGAATTATGAGTGCCATTAGCAGTGATGGGTTGAAATTCACCGCCGAAGCAGGATTGCGCTTACCCGATGGCAATGGCATGCCCCGGGCGGTGGTACTAGCCGACAAACGCATTCGCCTCTACTTTATTACTGGCGACGGCGTCGGTAGTGCTATTAGCGATGACGGCCTAACCTTTACAGTTGAGCCTGGCGTGCGCATCAACAGCCGTGACACGGTGCTCCCAAAATTGAGTGGCGTCAGTGTGGTTGCGACTGACACCGGCTACCGAGCCTATTTTAGTGACCTCCCCATCCCCGGTACCGGCCCCATGGCCCATGCGATTTATAGCGCCACCAGTAGCGATGGGCTGACGTGGCAGGTAGAAGCCGACCCGCGGATTGGGGCGGCAGATATTAGCGCCCCCAGCGCCATGGCGGTTTCGGCCGAACATCCCTTTGTACTACGTGAAAAAAACGGTAGCTACACCATGTACTTTGCCCGCAATCAGTCGATTTGGACGGCCACGTCAGCCGATGGCGTCACGTGGAGCAACGAACAAAACAGTCAAGTGGCTGGCAATGATCCCGATGTGCTTGAGCATAGCAACGGCACACGCTACCTCTATTACGGCGACTTCCGACCAACCATCGGCGGCTATTTGTTGGTGGCCCGCCAGCAATCTGCCACGTGGGACATCCAGGTTGGATCGAAACCTGGTGCAGGTCGCTCGTTTACGTTGGCACTGACCGGCACTAGTTCAGCACCCCTCACTATCACGCCAGGGTACGCCTTGACTGCCAGCGACTATACAATCAACCCAGTCAGCCAAGCTGCCCCCGGAAGCATCACCGTTGCCATTCCTGATGCTTCGCGTGAATTGCCCGCCGTACTCGTCAGCGATGGCACCCTCACCCGTAGTATCATGCTCCAACCGCAAATGATGCCCCCACCGCCAAAGCCTTAATTTTTTACATAAAACCATGGCATAAAACCGGTGTGACCACGCTGTGGTCACACCGGTTTTGATTGACAAAAAATATAATCTGTGGTATTTTCGTATACAAGAACCTGTTTCATATAGTTGAATAATTACATGTCAGAGCAACAAGCCCAACACGCGGTAAAATCGGCGGCACGAGTATTCGATATTTTTGGACTCCTCGTCAATCACCCCGACGGGTTATCACTGACGCAGATTTGTGCCGAGCTCGGGCTACCCAAAAGCAGTGCCCACGCCTTGCTCAACACGATGGTCGTCCACGGATATCTGCGTGAAGGGTTGCGCGAGCGCACCTATCGGCTCGGACCAGCGTTATTTGAGCTAGGCAGCGCCTACATCGCCAGTACCAATTTGGTGAGTGATGGCTGGGAAATCGTGCGTACCACGGCGCGGATGTGCAACGAAACCGTGCACCTCGCGGTACTCGATGGCAACGAAGTGCTCTACGTCGCCAAAGAAGAGGGCACCAACACCATTCGGATG
>CALQBW020000167.1 GCA_943328915.2 Singulisphaera sp. GP187
AATTTATCCGGACGTGGTGACAAAGATATATTTAGTGTGGCAGGTGTGTTGGGCGTCGATCTTTAGCAATGCACCGTCGCTACAACGCCCAGCACCTCCCATCATGGCAATTGATACTCCGCATATCTAGCCAACGAAAGAATTAACGATGGAAATGCAAAGTCCTCCGGTTGTTGCCGGGATATCATTCACTCCACTGTTAATTCAACAAATCACCATCAGCATCGTAGGCGCATTTGCCCTGATTTCGGTGATTGTGTTGTTTGTGCGTATCCGACGACGTATGGCTCTTGAAAAAACGCGATTACGAGTCCAAGCAGATGCCGATACCGCGTTACGTGGGCTGAGGAGCCGTCTGAATTACGCAGCCCAACTGCTGAATAACGAACGCGACCGGATGGTGTACGACCGTGTGCGTTTGAGTGATGCTCATGCAAAAGAAATCGCACAGCACATTCACCAAGCCGAGCAACTTTTTGAAACTACCCAAACATCTCTCGATAGGTCGATCCGTCTGCTCTCTGAAACACCAACCACTATTGAATATGAGGCTTTGATCCGAACCGTCCAGGAATTGACTCCAACGATTCCTCCCATAGAAGCTACCCTGCAACAGAGCATTAAACAACGGAGTGAACTTGATTCGTTTATCCAAAAAAATAGCGACTTGATTGAACAAGTCCAGCGTGACCAACAAAAATTAAGCAATCGACTCACCGCACTCGGTATTAGTCATCGAGAGTTACTTGCATCGGGGAATTCTGCTCTTGCATATGCATATGAACGTTTGGCAAATCATCAGTATACAGACGCCAATTCTTATGCAGAACAGGCCCAACTCACGTACCGCAACATCGAGACCAACATCACCAAGCTAATTGATGTACGTAACGGCATCATCACTGGTCGGCAAGCAGCAGAAAAAGCAACGGACCAAGGTTTTGATGCACGCAAAAGTCTTGATTTGTGCCAACAAGGCGTGCATTTACTCGACCTCGCCTTGGCAGAATTAATTGCTGGCAACCTCCATGACTGTGAAATTTTTGTAATCCAAGCCGAAACTTTACGCCAACAAGCGGTAAGTCAAGGTGGTAGTTTACCTATTATCCAAAAACGACAAACCGAAGCAATCGGCCAAATCACCCGGGAAGGCGAGACGCTCACGATTCAGTTTGAAGCGGCTGCGACTGCATTCCAATCTATAAAAAACATGCATCTTTCGCTCTGGGATGACATTGTGAATGCGGGGAGCGAGGCTGCGTTGTTCGCGCGATTTGGAGCACATTATGTGGCGTGGGCCAATCGCATCAATACCCCTGAGCAAAACACCCACGTCAATCAACTGTTGACACAAGCGCAAACAGCTATCAAACGCGCAGACACGATTTTGCAAATTATCATCCAACGCCACGATGATGCACAGCAAATAGAATTAATTGCACGCAAAGAATTTGCTGACGCTGAAGCATTGCATGAAATTGTGCAGACTCGTACGAATAACGGCGATAGGATTATCGCAAACCATACCCTTTCCATCACCACAGAATTTTTGGCGTTGCAACGTGAAAGTGACGAAATTCCATTTGACGCCCTGTCCTGTTTTCGCAAAGCGCGACAATTTATCAAGCAGACGAGTAAATTTTTACCACACGATGCTGCAAATACACCCCTGTTGATTGCAGAACGGAGCAAACGCATCCGCGATATGTTGTGGCGACAGATGCGTATGATTGAACAATTCCATATATTACATCCGTTTCCAGATGGAGAAATTCTCTTCCAGGGCTTACAAAGTGTCCGGCAAGAGGCGAATACATTTGATGTGGCGTTACATACCGCGAGTGATATGACCTCGCCGATTTTGAGTGAGTTAACACGATTAATTCAGCGGTATGATAGGATCGATTCATCCCTATCCCATATTACCGAACAGTTACGTGAAGCTTGGTCCAACCAAATCCCCCGTGAAGAAGCATTATCTGGTGCGTTGCAAAGCGCTGCAAAACATATCCGCGCAACTAATGATGAACCTATTCGGACCGTCGCCATCAAACGCCTCATTGAAATTGATAACCAATATGTGGCGAACAAAATTAGTCTATCCAAAGCAATAACGTTGATTCAAACGATGAGCGAAGCATTACCAAATAATAACCTAGGGGTCCAAAGTCATATCATAGATCCTGTGCCGTTTTTGCATATGCGCCGCTGGGCGAAAATAGGTCCATTTGCCCCGCCACTCCAATCTTTGAGTTGGGTCCCTGCAAATATGCCTTCGTTTGTTGAATGGTAACCTGGGATTATCGCTGATTGGATGCACATCACTCCGAAATTGCGATGCAGTACTGTATAATACATATGATGTTCTGATGAGAGGTTCACCATGTTAAATGCGTTTCGTCGTAAAGCGGAGCGAACACCCGAAGAAATCCAGTCGCGGGTGCCTCCCGGTCAACATCTTACCGAAAAATTCCCTGTACTTCATTACGGTGATGTGCCGCAATATAAAAACCTACCCGAAACATGGGATTTGCGCGTGTGGGGGACTATAGACCAACCCAAACATTTTTCGTACAGTGAATTCCGTGCCCTCCCTACCGTTGAAGTCATCACTGACATTCATTGTGTCACGCGCTGGAGCAAATTAGACACACGCTGGTTAGGGGTCCGCTTCCGCGATTTTCTCGAATTAATACCTTCCTTACACCCGGGCACAAATTTTGTGATGGCCCATTGCGAATATGGCTTCACAGCCAATGTGCCCCTAGAATATTTGATGCTAGACGATGCATTGCTAGCGTACAAATACGATGGTGAAGAACTCACGCCCGACCATGGGTTCCCGTTACGCCTGCTTACCCCAAAAAAATACTTTTGGAAAAGTGCCAAATGGTTGCGTGGACTCGAATTCATGAATGGCGACCGCTTAGGTTTCTGGGAACGCTACGGTTACAACAACAGTGCCGATCCGTGGCTCGAAGAACGGTATACGGATTAATGCGTGCAAACCTCCTCACCCTGTGGTGAGGAGGTTTTTGTTTCGAACCGTGATAACACCACCAAAAAGGAGCAACATGGCACATTATCGGCGCTTGCTCATACCGGTGATTTTGACTATGGTGGTGATAAATGTGGGGTTGATGGTGGTAATCTATCGTTATGGCCAATTACAAACCCGCCCCGCACGTATACCTGCACTTTCAACACCGATCCCAGTCGCGCAAACAACGTCAATTCCTGCGCAATGCCGTGAAGACATCGCTCGTTACATAGAACAAAGCAATCAACGCATTAACACCTATTACGAATTTTATGAGGCAATCCCTACCACCGCGTCAAACACCCAACTCGCGACCCAACTCAAAGCCCTGAGCAAAGATGTCCCTGTGTTACCCACCGGGTGTCCAGACGACATTGCCGCACTATTAAATGCAAATTATCTGAGCGTCTATGCGAGCGCTCCGATCCATTTACACAGGATCATCGACAAAAGTCGTGATGGGGTCGTTGAAAACCCAGACACACACATGGCGTTGCGGCTTTTTCAACATGAATTAGACATTGCCGAAACAACAACTTGGCGATTACAAAAAGCACTTCTCCAATAATCAAGCGAAAGATATCGGAATGCGATGCCAAATTTGCGAATCTCATAGGCTAACATATCGCTTGACGATGGCAACGGCTACCGTTATAGTGCACGAAGA
Source organism: Singulisphaera sp. GP187 (assembly GCA_943328915.2). Classification (GTDB taxonomy): domain Bacteria; phylum Chloroflexota; class Chloroflexia; order Chloroflexales; family Roseiflexaceae; genus UBA965. The sequence continues at coordinate 3,708 of CALQBW020000167.1, forward strand.
GTAGTGCGGGTGGGAGTGTCGTAAAATCGCGCAGTGCAATCATGATTTGACAGAGAATTACAATATTTTTGGCAAACATTTGATTCCATTCTAAATTTTGCAAAAAACGTATTCAAACCGAGCTTGAATATGCGGTATCGCCTAACAACGAGGACAATCAAGCATGAATGACAGTATACTGCAACAAATTTTGGCACATAAAGTTATCGAAGTAGCACGGCAGCGGAGCAAAGTAACTGACGACGCCATCCAAAAAAAAGCGCTCCTCGCACCGCCCGTGCGTTCGTTTGCCCAGGCATTACGGCGCCATCGACGGCCCACCTTAATTGCCGAAGTCAAACATGCCTCACCGTCACGGGGCATATTGATTGAACCATTCCTACCATTGGTAATTGCAGCAACGTATAGCAGCGGAGGCGCTTCAGCCATATCAGTTCTGACCGACCAGCGCTACTTCCAAGGAAGTCTCAAATATCTTGAGGGCATTCGCCAGCAAAATGCAGTTGGTCCCGATGGGCATCATCCTCCATTGCTCCGCAAAGATTTCATCATTGACACCTATCAGGTGTTTGAAGCACGCGCGTACGGGGCTGATGCGATTTTGTTGATCATGGCAGCCCTAGCAGATGACAAAATCCGGGTGTTGTATGATTTGGCACAACAATTAGGCATGGATGTGCTCGTTGAGGTCCACGATGACGACGAACTCCAACGTGCCCTTGCACTCAATGTGGCGATTATTGGGGTCAATAATCGAAATCTGCATACATTCGAACTTTCGCTCGCCACCACAGCCCACGTATTTGCCAATATTCCCGCTGGGCGGGATATCACCCTGGTAAGCGAAAGTGGCATCTTTACTGCCGCAGATGTCGCGACCGTCGCACGCCATGGCGCCAATGCTATTTTGGTGGGTGAAGCATTGATTAAATCAGCTAACATGCTCGCCAAAACCCAAGAATTGGCAGGCAATGGGTCATAAATTATTACAAATCTGGTGGGTATTTACCCGGTTAGGACTTACTTCATTTGGTGGTCCCACTGCCCATATTGGCTATTTCCATAATGAATTTGTGACCCGTCGTGGCTGGCTGACAGGCACGGAATTTGCCCAAGACAATGCGTTGTGCCAGATCGTACCAGGTCCTGCAAGCTCACAATTGGGGATGCTAATTGGGGCACGCGCCAGCGGGGTATGGGGCTCACTCATGGCATGGCTCGGATTTACTACCCCATCAGCCATAATAATGCTCTTTGTAATGCGTGGCAGCCCGTGGCTTGTGCACCAACCGGAGCTGATTCATGGATTACTCCTGGGTGCGGCATGTGTCGTCACCCAAGCAGTGTGGTCAATGGCACGTACCTTTTGCACCTCTATACCCAATCAACTTATTGCCGTTATCACACTCGCGGTTTTACTGACCTGGAATAATCCTTGGGTGCAAATGGGTTGCCTGGTCTGCGCAGCGCTGGGAGGCTCACAACTCCATCGTGAGCAAACTCCTCCAATTCCTACGCCAATCCCCAACTTGACACGTGTTCACGGCAGCATATTTCTCAGTATTTTCGTTGGGTTATTACTTATCAGTACTCTTTGGCATGACCCTTTGAGCATATTATTCCAATCCGGGGCAATGGTATTTGGCGGTGGTCATGTAGTGTTACCGGTGCTCCAGCAACGTCTCGTGGCAAGTGGTTCGCTCACCAATACCCAGATTCTCAGCGGCTATGCCGCTGCACAAATCCTCCCAGGACCATTATTTGCCATTGGGGCGTATGTCGGTGGTTTAACGGGTGGGTTTTCTTGGCTTGATGGTGGGCTAGGGGTTGTGGCAATTTTTCTGCCTGGATGGTTACTAATCATGGGCATCATGCCATGGTGGCTGTC
>CALQBW020000168.1 GCA_943328915.2 Singulisphaera sp. GP187
ACCACGTCATTACTCGAATCATTTTCTTTGGGTGTTGCACGGTAATCATTAATATGCCAACCACTGCCCTTAAATGATATCCCAACTGGTTGCATGACACGTCGCACGGCACTCTGACAAGTTGGACAGGTGCGCAAGGCATCTTCACTAAAAGACTGATATTTTTCAAATTGCACCTGACAGGTGTCACACGCATAGACATACGTCGGCATAATTGAGCGCCTCTCATGTTCACCAAAAAACCCTGTAAATGTGTATGCATTCACACCAACCATTGTAATTCATTCACCCACCAAGGGCAACTAAATCAAGAAAAGATGCACGATGATGTGCATCTGCAACATGGGTCACCACCAACTCAGGCGTTGCATGCCAAATCGCACAGTCACGGATAGCGCCTATGACTGCACGATGCATCGCAGGGTCAGGTGCGACCCACGGCTCAAAATGAATGCTGATCACTTCAAAACGCCGTAATGCGCGATGGGCCTTGCAGTCTACCCGACCAATAATCTGGTCATGATACAAAATCGGTAACGTGAAATACCCATATCGCCGTTTTGCAGCAGGGGTATAACATTCGATTAAATATGTAAATTCAAACAACTCCAAGGCACGCTTTCGATCCCATACCAATGGGTCAAATGGCGACAGCAACGTTGTATGGGTACACATTGGCGGCGTGTCACACCACTCCAACCGATCAGGGTGGATATACGCAGGCCCATCGATCCCTTCGATTTGGACCGGAATAAGTTCACCTCGGGCAACGAGGGATGCGATGACTGGTCGCTTGGATTTCACTTCGGTGTTATACGACCCATTCATGCGGAAGTAATCACCAATCCACCGCTCATGAGCGACGCCCAATGCCCGGACAGTTTGGCTGATTTGCATCTCACGGACAAGTTCAATCGCAGGCGCATCACGATCATCCCATTCTGGACGCAAAAACGAAACGAGACTATATATGCGTTGGAAGCCTTCACGGCGAGCAATCATTGTTTCGCCGACGGCAAACAACGCCTCCAGAATTTTTTTCTCAACCGACCAGTTCCACCAAGTGCCCCTTTTTTCGCCGGCACGACGAAAGTCACTCGAGCGGACTTCACGCCGCACAGCGAGTTCTTGGCGAATATGATTGGCAATTTCGGCGTGCTCGGTCAGCAACCCTTTCGCCCAACGCATCAAATTCTTACGATCATTCACGTGCAACAACCGTCGTTGGGCCCCCCACCAACTTTTTGGCACAAAACTTGCTTCATGGACCCATGCCTCAAATATCGCGCCTGACGCCAGGAGTTGATCTAACCACATCGGTGGATAATTCCCCACTCTGCTCCAAAGCACTAAATATGGGCTCCGATTGACGACACTGATAGTATCGATTTGCAACACAGCCATCTCCGCAATCGTGGCGGCAATATCAGTAGGTTGTGTCGCAGGCCGTATGGCGTCGAGCATTTGGGCTGCAATCATCATCTGTCGTGCTGTTTTTTTCGTAATGGATAACATAAAATCCTCGTAAAAACTTCTACTCAAATTATACTTTGGATGCAAATAAACAGACAAAAGTGGATGAACTGGTACTATAATACATTCGGATTGAGATTTTAAGTAAGGATTGCCGTATGAGTCAACAAAAACCACGAGGACGTTCAGTCATTCCACCTGCAGCCCCGATGAAATTAAGAACGTTTTACATTGTATTTGGAGTTATTCTGTTGATTGGTATCGCCGTTGTGGCTTATATCAGCCTTGGTGGTACCAAAGCAGCCACGCCAAGCACAACAGGGCCAACCGGCACGATGCCGACTACGCGGTCAGCAAATATTCCCACAGGCAAAACCGATGACGGGCGTTATTTTGTGGGCAAAGCCGATGCCCCAGTGACAGTGATAGAATACGCCGATTATCAATGCCCAGGTTGTGCTTTCTATTCGACGAATCTCGAAGCACCCTTTGAAAAAGAATTCGTCGAAACTGGCAAAGTACGGCTCATCTTCCAAGACTTCCCATTACCAATGCACCCCAATGCAGTTTCGGCAGCGGTCGCAGCCCGCTGTGCTGGTGAACAAAACACTGCTGCCTATTGGCAAATGCACGATATGCTCTATACCAATCAACGACAATGGTCAGTTTTGGCTACGACAGACGTGAATAATCAATTTGCAACCTATGCAAATCAACTAGGACTTGATGCTCCTGCCTATGCTCAATGTCTTGTCAATAGCGAAGTCACAGATGCAGTGCTTGCCAACCAAAAGACTTCCAATACGTTAGGGTTACCCGGGACACCATCTTTTGCGGTAAATGGAGTCGTTGTCGATGCCACGGATGCCAAAACATTACAAGACATTGATGCGAAAGTTCGCGCGGCAATTGCCAGTGCCGGCAGCAAATAATAAACGGAAGTGGCTAGGTCAGGCCACAGCATTCAATGTACTATTAGCGCATATTTCAATACACACTACGGTTTCGTGAAAAAAGTCATGTTCGTCCATCATAATGACATTCACATTGACACACGGTACTCACACAGACTATAATTATTCGGTAACGCATTAATTGGTTTAGCATTGCTGAACGACACGGAGGCAAGCACATCGTGCGCAACCGCGAGATTGTACCCTTCCTATTCATCATGGTAATTACCGCATTGTGTGGCTGGATTGCATTCGCACCAGACAACACATGGCTCGGTCGTGATGTAAGTGTGCGCCTTGGTCTTGACCTCCAAGGTGGCACTCAAGTCCTTATGAAGGCAGATGGCGTTGTCGACAAAGACATCATGACCACTGCCGCTACCGTCATCGAAAAGCGTGTCAACGGCCTCGGCGTCAGCGAATCCATTGTCCAGTTATCCGGTAAAGATCGCATCATCGTAGAATTACCTGGAGTACGAGACCCAGAACAAGCCATCGAAACATTGCGTGGTACGGGGCGGCTTGAGTTCATCGACACCAAAGGTAAATTCCTGAACGAAGGTACTGTTGTGCGGACTACAGGGAATCCCGAACCAAAGGTGCCCCAAACAGATCCCGCAAAGCCAGTGGATCCTGCAAACCCGCAACCAACGATATCACCCGAAGTCTATCAGAGCATTACTGATGGTCGAGACCTCGATACGCGTCAGGTATCATTGCGTTTGAGCAACGACAAAATTTCTGCCAAACCAGCAGTGTCTTTTGCCTTTACTGGTCAATCTGCCAGTGATTTGGCGACATTTACTGCGGCCAATATCCAAAAGCCAATGTGTATCGTGCTTGATAACGTAATTGTCAGCTGCCCAGTTGTGCAATCTGCATTAATTGGCGGTAGTGGCGAAATTACTACCAATGCCCGTGCCGATGCCGAGAAAATTCTCAACCAACTCAAATATGGTTCACTGCCTATCACGTTGAACATTGAGTCGAGCCGTACGGTATCTGCCACCTTGGGTGCCAATTCCGTGCAGGCCAGTATCATCGCTGGTATGGTAGGGTTGATTATTGTTGCCTTGTTTATGATTATTTACTACCGATTACCCGGGCTCCTCGCAACTGTCGCGCTGATTATCTACACGATTATCATTTATGCAGTTCATAAACTTATCCCCATTACGTTGACGCTGTCCGGTATTGCCGGCTTTATTTTGTCTATTGGATTAGCGGTAGATGCAAACGTGTTGATTTTTGCGCGCCTCAAAGAAGAATTGCGCAACAAACGTTCGTTGCTCCGGGCGGTTGATGCCGGGTTTGACGAAGCGTGGCCCGCAATTCGTGACTCGAGTGCCTCGACCTTGATTACCAGTGCAATTTTGTTTGTATTTGGTAACAGCTTCGGGGTCAGCCTCATCAAAGGCTTTGCCTTGACGTTGGCACTTGGTATTTTATTGAGTTTGTTTACGGCGGTGGTCGTCACCAGAACATTCTTGCGGTTAATTGTCCGCAATGGCGCATTTCAATCACTCTGGCTTTATGAAATCAGCAACGATCCCGACCTGCAAGAGCAGAGCGCGGTTTAGGAATGAGAGCGTCTGCCATATGAAAAATATTGTAAGCCTCCGCTATATTTGGTTCCTTATTTCCCTACTAATCATCGTGCCTGGTGCAATTTATTTTGCAATGTATGGATTACGCACAGGAATTGACTTCGCCGGTGGTGCCTTGTGGGATTTACATTTCACTACCAAACAAACAAATGAACTCGATACCGAAAGAATTCGAGCAATCTTTGCTCAAAACGGTTTTGAAGGGGCGCAAGTTCAAGTGAGCGTCGTTAAAATCGATGGCAAAGAAATCGCATCGGCAGTCGTACGCACAATAGAACTCAGCGCTACCAAGCCTGAACAACAACAACGTGACGTACTTGCTGCATTAACCAAAGAATATGGCGAAGTCCAACGTGAGTCGCTCCAAAGCGTCGGTCCGACAGTGAGTGCAGAAGCGACCCGAAGTGCGGCTATTGCGGTGCTTGGTGCCTGTTTTGCGATTTTGATTTACCTTACGGTTGCCTTCCGTAAAGCGCCCAATCCCTTCCGCTATGGCGTATGTGCCGTATTTGCTATGCTCCACGACGTGTTGTTGGTGCTAGGGATGGCTGCTATTCTCGGGCACTTCATTGGCCTCGAGGTCGATGCCTACTTTTTGACAGCGTTGCTCACCATCATTAGCTTCTCGGTGCACGACACTATCGTGGTATTTGACCGTATCCGCGAGAATTTGATTCATCGTCGCTCCGGGGAAATCTTTGACGACATCGTCAACCATAGCATCGTCCAAACCTTACCTCGTTCCATCAACACACAGCTCACCAGTATTTTCACGTTGACGGCCTTGTTGTTGTTTGGTGGTGTCACCATCCGCAATTTGGTATTGATTTTGTTGATTGGGTTGATAAGTGGCACCTATTCGTCAATCTTCAATGCCGCCCAATTATTGGTGGTCTGGGAACACCGTGAATGGCGCAATTGGTTCCGTCGTGGTTCAGCTGCGGAAGCCTAAGCCCTGCACCGTAGTATGAATATCCAATAATCACTCGACCAAAAGGAGGTGGGGCAACCCGCCTCTTTTGATTTTGATATCCCTACCAGCACCAAAGGAGTACCCTATGTTTCAATGGATTAGAGACCGTTTTGCCCAACATCCCGCAGTGGAACAACCACCTGAACCGGTTGTGGTAATGATTTGTGATGGTCTTGTCGATGCAGCGCTCTTCCAAGCGCAACTCCAAGATGCCGGCATCCCGTCCGCCTTAATGGGTGCCGATAGTGCCAGTATGTTTGGCATGCAGAGTGGTCTCCTTTCTGATGTGCGGATTGTGGTTCCCCATCAATTCGCCGACGCCGCCATCGAATTGCTCGCCGAAAATATCGACTATGATTATCGTGATGACAATAGTGATAGCAATAGTGATGACAATAGTGATGACAATAGTGATAGCAATAGTGATGACAATAGTGATGAATC
>CALQBW020000169.1 GCA_943328915.2 Singulisphaera sp. GP187
CAAATTGAAATCCTACAAGGACTCCGTCTTGGTGATGTAGTGGTTGGACAATAGCCATGAATCCACGATGGCATGCGGTTCGGCTTTTATTGACAGCCACCTGGCGCCGTACTCTAATAGCACCTGCTGCAACAATTGCGCTTATCGTCGCCCTTTTATTTCCACTCACTCTAGGATTGCTCGTCCCGAGTTATGCGGATGCCGCAGGACTGCGTATCCTCAATGAACAGCTGGCCAAACAAGCCCGTCAAACACAACGTCCCGCGATGTCATTACTTTTCCGCCATGTCCGAGGGAATAAAGCCACACCATGGAAAACGATTTTTGCCGCAGATAATTTAGTAGCCCAAAACGCAGCTCAATTCCTTGCGATTCCGCTCCAACGCATTACCCGCCATATTCGCACCGTGCCCCTGCAAATTATGTTGGTAAATGGTTTGGCGGCTGGTATTCCCCTTGGGACCGCACCAATCGCAACGTTAATTGGCATCGAAGATCACATGCGCATAGTAAGTGGTCGGATTCCAAAATACTCACTTAGCCAAACCGAAGCAATGATTTCGTTCAATGCTGCAAACACGCTCGGACTCAATGTCGGCGACAGGATTGTTGCAAGCACTGCAAACGGCAAACAGCAATTACCTGTAACTATAGTTGGGATATGGAAGGTGCTTGACCCGACCAGTCCCGATTGGTTATATGACCCATCGACACTTGATTCGTTGCTGCTTGTTGATGCCCATAGCATGCAAGCACAAGTAAGCGAAATTTTCCCTGACGCGGTGGCCCAAGCAGCCTGGTATTTACAACCAGCACCATATTTACTTGGTCCAGGTGATGTAAGCACCATCGAATCACGCATTCGCACTTTGGCGCAAGAATTAGCCAAAGTGCCGGCAAAACTCGAACGTAGTCCCCTCGAAAGCTTCCAGTTTGCCCAAACAACAATCAATTCGCTTACCATTCGCACCGCTGCGGTAGCGGCGCCGATTGCATTATTGGCATTATTTTTTGTGGTGCAACTTGCTACTTACAATCACGAGCGTCGCCGTGACGAATATGCTTTGTTGCGCAGTCGTGGTGTTTCTGTTATTTGGATGACCGCAGTGAGTACAATTGAATGGTTTTGTTATGTCATGCTTACGATGTTTGTTGCGATGCCCTGCGCCGTTTTCGCAACCCAAATCATGCTTCGTACTGAATCATTTCTCCAATTCACGTTAATGCCCGCACCGGTTACCCGCCTACCGCTGAATTCTTTTTTAGGATTTTCGCTAATTGCACTATTAATTATTGGATTAGGGATTCGCCCGGTCATAATCTCAGGTCGCAACACATTAAGTACAAGCGGAAAAAGCCGCCTAAATAATCAGTTTCGCGCTGCAGTACGCCTTTTAATTGAAGTATTAATCGGTGTTGCGGTGTGTTATGGGTACTATCAATTACAATCTCAACAAAGCCGTGAAGAAGACTTGTTTTCAAACCCGCTCACCTTGGCGCTCCCCGTGATAGCGACACTTTTCATTGCATTACTTGCCAACCGCATCATCCCTATACTCTTAATATTGGCAGAAAAAGTGAGCAGACATGGTGAAAACCTTGCGGCAATTCTTGCACTCCAAAGCCTAGCCCGTCGTCCGGAACGCTTGCAAACGACAATTTTACTCCTCACGCTGACGCTCGGAGTTGGCGGGTATGTTGCCTCGATGGCAGCTACCGTTGACAACGCGACCCTCAACGGGTTACGGTATCGGATTGGGACAGATACCCAATTTATCGAAAATGCTGCCTCACGAACCTCGAATACCAATGGTGAGCGATTTTTACTCACACCACTTGGTGCCCACAAAAAAATACCGGGGATCATCGCTTATGCACCCGTAGGTATCTTTAGCGCGAGGGTTAATCTCGGTGGCAAACAAATTGACACCAATTTGATAGGCGTTGATCGTAGCCGATTCCCTGCTGTCGTAACCAATTTCCGAGACGAGTGGTTGGGCAACACAAATGCGCTTGGGGATTTAATGAATCAACTTGCTCGCACCCGCGATGGCGTGATAATTAGCCAAAATATTGCTGGTTCCAGTGCCATCGGTGAACGCATAGCAGTCACGCTTGTTGTCGAAGATGTCGAACAAGAAACGCGCATGCGTATCGTAGGAATTGTGACTGGGTGGCCAGGTCAATACACCATCGATCAGCCGTTTATTGTAACGAATCTGTCCTTTATCAGCGACGAAATTGGGTTTATACCCCCAACTGATGTATGGGCTACACGTGATACCAGCGTAACGCTTGATGCACTCTATACTGCCGCGCGTGGAGCAACAATTCCAATACTCGATATTATTGATTTTGAATCTACACGTATCCAAGAGTTTACCCGTCCCGAGCGCCAAGGACTGTTTGGGATGTTGAGTGTGGGCTTCATTGCAGCTACTGGGTTGAGCATTATGGCAATATTTGTCAGTGCCCTCGCCACAGTACGGCAACGCTCCATAGAACTAGGCATGCTCTATGCAATGGGAATGCCGATTCAAAGCGCACGAAGCGTTATTATATTTGAACAAAGCATCGTTACTGGGAGTGGTGTTATTTGCGGACTGCTTGCTGCAATTCTGACCACCAATACGATTTTGCCGTATATCAAAGCCGGGATTGCGCCGCACCCCGACATACCCATCACCCATCCGGTAACTGCCGGGGGGACATTAGCGGGAATGATCCTCATATATACGCTTGCATTGACAAGTACTACATTCATAGTGTTCAACACCGTTCGACGGCTTCGCATTGCCGATGCAGTGAAACTCGGTGATGAAAATTAGCCTGCACGAATACTGTTTTTAGAAACAAAAAATCCCTGAAGTACCAACTTTGCTTCCGCATCACGTTCTGCAACAAAAACACTGTGGATTGACGACGCAAATTGATCAACGATTCCTAAAACGTGATACCATCTGATAAGTCAAGCTTTGCGAAATTAAATCCCCCCTGAATGAAAGTTCATACAGGGGGGATTCTGTGTAATTCTACTCATTATCCGTTACGTCTTCAGCAACCACGGGGTCTAATGTCTCAGACGTATTGTCGTCTGTGACATCCGATTGTGTATCAAATGTGCCGTCGCCGTTTTCGTCAACTTGCAACGTCAGAGAATCGCCTTCACCGTCGATAGAATCAATATCAAATGTAATATTGCTGGTTTCATCAATGACGACGTCATTGGCCGAATACGAATAATCGCCATTTTCATCCGAAACAACCACATCTAAATCAAATGTTCCCACTACATCGCCGTCTACAGTAAATTGATCAGTTTCTTCATCAAAGGAGATTTCAGTTTCGCCATCTTCCCCGATGTCAACATTTGAAAACTGGGTAGCACTATCTTTATTGTTCGCGTTCTCTTCATCACCGATATACACATCTGGTGCTGTTTTCACCGCACTCTTGATTTTGACCGACTTTACCTTGCTCCCAAAGTATACTTGAGTAGCTTTGGTGGCCGACACGTCTAATTTTGAGACCTTCACAACCTTGCCATCGCCATACGCAGTAACACTATATTTATACTTGGGGTCATTGGCGAGTTGCAACGTCGTTGTCACACCCTCTGGAATCCGAAAGACGGGCAAACCTGAATCACTCCAAAGAGTAGGAGCACCTTTGAAAATCTTAACAGACGCACCAGGGATTTCGTTGATTAATTGACCATTCAAATACCCAAGCCGTTTTCCATCGGGAGTCACAAATAATGTTGTACCCATGCCAACACGATCACCACCTGCCGAAGTCGCAAGCCCAGCGTTCAAAATAAACGTATTCATAGCACCCTTGGTCGTACTTTTGTGCCCTTTGCCACCACAAAAATCACATATTTGCGGTTCAAACCGTGGATTTGAAGGAGTAAGTTCGAGCATATCACCGCTATACAATGAATCGGGTTCATTTGGGTTCGTTGCGGCTTGATAACTCCATGTTTCGGCATTTGTGTCTACTTCAATGGTTCTGAGTTCGTTGGGCCAATTATTATCATAGATGTTGAGCCCGATATTGCCAGCTCCAAAATCAGTAATGGAAACTGGAGTCACTGCATGCCCTCCACTACCATCAGCTTGGTAGATGCCGATTGAATAAAACGTATCGGCTGCGCTGCCTTTGCTCAGTGATTCGCGCAATAAATTAATAATCGCACTCGGTCGGTCAGTAATAACGTTACTCATTGTTGGTTCGGTGCTTTGCGTCGCCCACCAATAGGCAATCTCTTCTTGGAGTGGAGTGTTGCCTTCAAACGTCAAATCATTCGTTTGGGGTGCACCAAAAGTATTTGGGTCTTCGATTTTGTGGAACATGGCAAGACTGATAACTGCCATACCTTCACAATGCCCATCTGCCATCGCTGCATTGATTTCTTTCATCCATTGTCGGGCTGGCGATGTAAGTGTACACGTGTCATTTTTGATACGAGTACACACTTTGTCACCAAACATCCGACGCATTTCTTTGGCGTTTAGGTTGGTTACCCCTTCTTCATTGCCATAGTTTTCAAATGAAAATCCATCTGCTTTCACATCAAACCCACTATCCGCAATCACCGTGCCATTCGCTGATGAATTATCTGCGTTCGTATCAACGCTTTCATCAACGGCAGTAGCAGCAATATCTTCACTTTGTGTTGATGTTGATTCGGCGATGGATACAGGAGTATCTTCGACTTTGGTCACCTGAAGCGGTGATTTGGTAGACAAACTACCGGAAAAAACAATCCACAATACTGCGGTTATCATGCAGACCACAGCAATGATGACTTTGTTGTTTTTATGCATAACGCACACCTCATTGTAAGAAAAAGTATTTTTCACGAATCCAATAAACCAACATTCGGTATTGTAACCTTGATTAATATGTGTTAATCAAATTCAGGCCACAAAAATATGTCGTGGATATTATAACCTAGGTCTGGCTAAAATTGGAAATAAATTGCACGGCCAGTTTCGTGTATTGTGTCTTTACAGCACATATAAATGAGCTTTGCGTGTATTCATTTTTCTTTTTTTCATGGTATGAAATAATCAAAACGACGCTTTTTTGTGAAGCGGCAACTTATTCAAATGGCTTGGTGATGACAAATTTTTCAATCATCATCACCAAGCGTAGCCGATCGATATTTCAGTCACGGGCAGTTTATTTCAAATTATCTTGTGAGCCAGAGGAAACTACGGTTTGGATGAATTGCCCTGGTAATGTAGGGTAATTAATCACCGTTTGAGTTGCTACTATCGTGATGGCGCTCACGTGTTGGACGAGGGGGTTCGCCACCACCATTATTATCTTTATTCCGCGTCGGGCGCGGCTGACCACCATCACCAGTGTCATCACTACCGCGTGTGGGGCGCGGCTGACCACCATTACCAGTGTCACCACTACCGCGTGTGGGGCGAGGCTG
>CALQBW020000170.1 GCA_943328915.2 Singulisphaera sp. GP187
ACCATATTTGCAAGCCGAATGTATCTGAAGCGGGACCAGCGAGTAACAACCCTATCGGTGACATAAATCCCGCTGCGCTGCCTAACAACCCAAACACCCGACCTTGCATTTCTTTGGGGACGGTTGATTGCAAAATTGCAAACAATGGACCATTGGCAATGGGCTGTACTATGCCAAACAACGCCATGGCAGCAATACCAATATAGAGACCCGTTTCGCTGGCAGTAGCGAGTATGGTGATACTAATTCCCATCCCCACTAAACCCAGTAACATTGTATGCAAGCGAATTTTGAAACCTCCCCAAACACTCAATCCCACCGAACCACTAATCATTCCGATGCCAAAGGCAATTTCAAACCATGCCAATTGCAAAGCACCGCCGTGGAAGTGGTCTTTGACCAGCAGTGGCAATAACGAAAATGCTGGGTTGAACAACAAATTCAACAACATCGAAACCCCCATGATGACCATCAACCCGGGCCAACTAGCCACATAGCGCAACCCCGCCCGCAAATCAGCCAGCACGCTCAATTTTGGGGCGTTGGCAGCGACGGTGGGTTTGGGAATGGCAATTGTCACCATGAGTAGTGCCGCAGCGATCGCTGTACATATTTCTAAAAACAATACCCCATCGAGGTGCAAATATTCGAGCAACAAGGCACCTGCGGGCGGCGCAATAATCGACACAGCACCTTCGCGCAGTTGCCCCAATCCCGACACCCTTTGCAGTTGGTCATCAGGCACAAGTTGGGCAGTTGCGGCATTTGACGCCATTGAATGAAATTGCCCAGCCAGCGAATTAATAAACATCGCCACATATAAATGCCAGAGTTGCATTTGGCCATAATAGGCCAACCCGAACAATGTAGCTGCACTGGTGGCATAGACCAGATTACTCATGACAATGAAGAATCGCCGGCTGTTGCGATCGACAATCGTGCCAATCAACGGACCCAGCACAATTCCCGGTAACAACGTAATCAAAGTCCCTGATGCCAAGGCAGTGGCGTTACCGTAGGTTTTGGTGACCCACCAGACCAAGGCAAACCCCGAAAACGCACCACCAAAGCGGGCAATGGTTTGACTCACCCAAAACAAACCAAATCGCCACTTCCACGGAGCCTGAGTTGTTAATTGTTCCTGCACCATACCAAATCCTTTTCGTATTTATTCTATTTTTCCACTTATCCGTAAATTCATACTCCGTGGCACAAATCCCAAGGCGTGCCAAAACGCAAGGCCATTAGGATTGGTCTGCAAGACATCGAGGGATAGTCGGCTGCCAGCGAGCTGGTGTTGGAGCAACCCAAAGGCTTGGCGACCATACCCACGCCGCCGGTACGATTCAGCAATCATGAATTGGCGTAGATAGATTGGGTCACGTCCCATATCGACCAAGGCATACCCCACCACATCATAGGCAACCCAAAACAACCATGCCTGGTACGAGCCTGCCAAAAAGCCCAACATGCGCGTGGCAAGTTGGGCTTCGTCCATGGGGTTATCAGAACCCTCGGCAATGATGAGTTGCCGATTGAGCTGTGCTAATAATCGGCCATCGTGTTGCGTTGCACGGCGCAACTGCATCATATGCGCTCCAGCACCGTGACGCTTTCGACATGCGCCGTTTGTGGGAAGCAGTCGACACAAGTAATCGCCGACACTTTGTAGCCACCAGCCACAATCAACTGCAAATCACGCGCGAGCGTACCGGGGTGGCACGACACATAGACGACTTTTTTGGGCATCAAGCGCAAAATCCCCATGATGGTTTCGGGATGGCAACCACGACGGGGCGGATCAAGCACAATCGCATCGGCTTCAAGCACATGGGCAATACCCCGTTCGACCGGCTCGGTATACCATTCCACATTTTCGAGGCCGTTGGTCCAGGCGTTTTGTTGGCCACTTGCTACAGCCGGGGCGAATTCTTCGATGCCAATCACCCGTTTGGCCCGTTGTGCCAACGGCAAAGTAAAGGTGCCGGCACCACAAAACGCATCGACGATACGCCATTCGCTGATGTCATCACCGAGACCAGCCAACACCGCATCACACAAAGTTTTGGCGGCTGACAACGACACTTGGAAAAACGTCGTCGCGCCGAGGTTCATTGTAATACCATAGTGTGTTTCTTGGATGGCTTCTTCGCCTTCGTGCACACCATACGGCATCAATACACCAACCACGTTCGGTGATTTAATCAACCACGCATCACGGATGGCAATTGCGATACGATTGGGGAGGTCGCTAATGGCGGCTACGATTTGGCCATTGGTTTCGCTTAGGCGCAACGACACACTCCACGGCGTACGGGGCTCGGGGGGATGGAGCAGCGTCGCTTCGCGTAAGTGCTGCACGGCGAGTTGCAAGGCGGGCTGGAGTAACGGATCGTCGGCGACCACAATCACATGGGCGCTTTTTTCACCACGATAGCCCAAATGGGTGCCATAGCCATGTAAGCGCGCACTATTACGATAATGCCATGAGTCTGAGCCAGCCACAGCGGTGATTTCGGGCAAATCACTGAGCTTGCCGAGATAGGTCAATTGTTCGGCCAAAATTTGGCGTTTGAATTCAAGTTGCGCCTCACTGGTAATATACTGCCATTCCATGTGGGGAGCGTTAGCCACCCGTGGCACCACTCTTTCGGGAGCAGGCGTCAAGACATTGACGACGATCCCACGGGCATAGGTAGTGGTGACGTGGGTAATTTTGACATTCACTGTTTCACCAGGCAGGGCACCTGTCACAAAGCATGCCATTCCTGAAATCCGACCGACTGCGTCGCCCCCTTGAGCCATGGTGCGTGGCGTAAGGGTGTATTCTTCACCGATTTTCATCAATACCTCTATAGAAGCGGTGCCAGACCACCATGGCCAGCACAACCGTTTCGACATAACACGTTACAACATGGGCAATCGGCACGGCCAAGCCGGCGGATAAAGCCCTCCAATTTGCTAACAAACCCCATTTTGCACCAAGTTGGACTGTATTGGTGAGTAATGGAGTGCGGGTATCACGCATGGCATTGAGCATACGCGACAACAATTCAGTCAATACAAATGCTGGTAAGCCAAGCACATACCATTGCCAAATCAAGAATACGCGATCTCCAGCAGCAGCATCAAAGGCGCCACGCTCCAGGACCAAATGAATACCCCAGCGCCCAACCCACCGCGTCAAAAAAATCACGGGGAGTGTCAGTCCCACTGCCAATGCAGTAGTACGCCCAAATACCCTCCTGGCGAGTGGAAAATCACGTGCGACAATCGCTGCAGCCAGATGCGGAAATACCGATTGGCCAATTGCCGACCCCAACAAGCGGGCTGGCATGTCGGTCAACAACCATGCACTATAAATCGCTGCCACCGTGGCAACGCCTAGTTGCGACGCAAACGACGTATCTACTATTGTACCAGCATAATTGACCGTCACCGAAAGTGCAGTAGGTGCAGCCAACCACAACGCCGTGTGCAGTTGGGGTAAGTGTGGTTGCCAATGCCAGCGCAAAGGCATATCGACCCAATGCAAGCCAATCATTACAATGACAACTTTGACCACTGCCGCCAATACGAGCCCAATCGTCGGCCCGTAGACTCCGATGGCCGGCCACCACCTGGCGATCAGAATTCCGACAATAATCATGAGGTTATACGACACATAGGCGGTGGCAATCAGCGTAAAGCGCCGTTGGGCGGTGAGTAAGGCCGACACGATACTTACCAATGCCAATAACACCGGTTGCAACAACAAAATCCGCGTCAAGATAATCGTCAGTTGCTGGGTACTTGCCTCGCTGCCCGGTAACAGCACCATCGTCACAAACCAGGTCACCCCTAGTTGAGCCACGAGGGCAAACAGCGACACCCCACTCAACACCATCGTGCTGACGGTATTGAGCAAGTGTTCTTGATCTGCCTTGGTTGGTTCGGCGAAGAGTAATGGTACAAGGGCCGTGGTCAATGCGCCGCCCGCAACAAAGTTGATGATTGTTTCGGGCAATCGAGCCGCAGCATAATAGGCTGCTGCCGCACTGCCATCGCCAAATGTGGCGACGATCAACACTTGGCGTAGCATCCCAAGGATGGCAGAAATTGCGAAGGCGGCGGCCATGATGACCGCCGCATCACTAATGCCGTATTGGCGTAATCCCCACTTACGCATGAATTTATCCACGAATAACCGCAAGTACCTCGTCCCGGCGTCGCGCCATTACGGCGACATCCATTGCTTCGAGGTTGAGGCGCACTAATGGTTCGGTATTTGAGGTGCGCACATTGAAATGCCAATCGGGGTAAATAATCGACAAGCCGTCACGCGTTTCGATGATGGCATCGGCAAAGCGCGCCTTGAGGGCGGCGATGACGGCGGCCGAATCAGCGACTTTGGAGTTGATTTCACCCGAAATAAAATATTTGGACTCTATGGGTTTGAGCAATTGCGACAACGTTGTGCCTTCACGTGCCAACATTTCGATTGTCAAGAGTGACGGCAATAACCCTGAATCGGCAAAAAAGAACTCTTTGAAGTAGTAGTGACCGGTGACTTCGCCACCAAACAAGGCACCTTCATCGGCCATGCGGCGCTTGATAAAGGCATGCCCGACGCGCTCTTCGAGCGCTGTGCCACCGGCTGCCGCCACCATTTGCGGAACCGCCCACGAGGCGCGTACATCGTACACAATTTTGGCGGCGGGGGAGCGTTTGAGCAAGTATCGAGCCATGATCGCAGTAAAGTAATCGCCCGGCACAAATTGACCACGATCATCGACGGCAAAAAATCGATCACCATCACCATCAAACGCAAACCCAGCGGCGGCTTTTTCGCTGATGACCCGGCGTTCGAGCTCGGCACGGTTTTCGGGTTGGAGTGGGTCAAGCCCGTGATTGGGCAAAGTACCATCGGGGTCCAGATACATCCCCACAAAATTCACCGGTAATTTACGATAGACGCGCTCGAGGATGGGACCTACCGTGCCATTACCGGTATCGGCGACCACCGTGATGGGGCCGGCACGCGCAATCAAATCGACATCAATCAAGCCCAACATATAATTGACGAATCCTTCAGATAAGTCAATCTTGCGGCGGGAGCCTTTGCGTCCTGGGGTGGCATAGGCATCAGTTTGCACGATGGTACACAAATCGGCGATACCTTCGCTGCCACTCAACAAGTAGGGCATTTTGCGCACCATTTTGAAGCCGTTATATTCTTTGGGGTTGTGCGATGCCGTCACCATCATGCCGGGCAAACCGAGTTGGGCACAGGCATAATAAAACTGGTCAGTGCTGACGAGGCCGATTTCGACGACATCGGCCCCTTGGTCAATAATGCCCCGGGTTACGGCATCAAAAATAGCAGGGCCCGACAAATGCATATCGTGACCGACGATGACTTCACGAACATTGAGGTAGGTCACAAATGCTC
>CALQBW020000171.1 GCA_943328915.2 Singulisphaera sp. GP187
CCGGCGGGATCGACCACAAACGTCGTCACCCCTTCATCATCAACCACCACGCGCCCCGGCCGACTCAAACCAAAATACCCCCGTTCGGGGCAGACCGCATACAAGGCCGTGGCCAAATCCCAACAAGGGCGCTCTTCGGCGGGGGCACAGTAGGCGTTATAGGCCTCGACAATGATATGCCGCGCCACATAGCCAAAGTCCTCGGCAATCGATATGCGCGGATACCGCAACGCCCAGCCGATTTCGAAGCCGCCCCATACCACCGGCGTCGGCCAGTGGGCCGCCAGCGCCTGCATGGCAGGGATGTCGCAAATCACGTTGAATTCTTTGAAGCGCGCGTCGCCGTCGATTGGCAAAAAAGCCCCCGCCATCAACGACAAACAGCGCACCTTGCGCGTGAGTAACGCCACATCGGCGGGGTTGGCCAGCATCACCGCCATATTGGTGGCAAAACCGATATGCACGATGGTGACGCTCTGATCTGGCAATCCTTGTAGCGTCTTGCGCAACAAATCCACTGCGTCGGGGGCGCTGACCGGGTCGTAGTGGTGCGGCCATTGCTCGGCAACGGGCAAAAAGCGATTGGTTTGTGATTCGATGCCAACCCGCATCACCCCCACCGGAATCTGCCCGCGGCCATAAAACTGATTCACCGCCGCACACATGGCGGCGGCGTCGTGCCCAGCCCGCGACAAAATCACGGCCGCTAAATTACACTGCCCGCGGGTTTGCAGGCTGTGTAACACGGCCATCGCCAAGGCGTCGTCGACATCATTGCCCATGTCGGTATCGAGGATAATGTGGTGCATGTGGATGTTCCTGTTGCTGGTGGATGGCGCTATGATAGCATAATAAATTATATTATCTATAGCAGTTCATGTTACTGACATAAATCAATATTAACGTTATACGTAAAAAATTATGGTACACTTATCGAGCAACAAATGAAAAGGAAAATCTATGACTGCTCACTACTACGACGAACCAACTATTACTGCGTACAATCAACAAGCAGGTACATATGCTGAATCACACCATACACAACTTCCTACGACTATTTATCGATTAATAAATAGTTTTTTTAAACAAAATTCATATATTTTAGACATAGGATGTGGAAGTGGACGCGACACAAATTGGCTTACACAACAAGGTTTTCATGTCACTGGCGTTGATGCGTCTCCTGGTATGTTGCATGAAGCAAAATCACGTTACACGTACATACAAGATCGTTTCCTCTTTGATTCACTACCATCATTATCAAATACATATGAAAATGCCTATGATGGTGTCCTTTGTAATGCAGTAATGATGCATTTACCCAAAAATCAAATTTTCCGTTCGACACAAACAATTGCTAAAAAACTCAAAGACAACGGAGTGGCTATTATTTCATACCGTAATAATATTACACCACGAGACGAATCTGGCCGGCTTTTCACAACAATTCATTATGGTGATGTCATTCAAATGTTTGAAATGGGTGGACTAACGCTTTTACAAACAATTAATGAGCCCGATATTAGAAATACAGATTTACAATGGACAATTCTTGTATTCGTAAAATCTCATGTCGCAATAACCCGAGGATTACATGTAATCCAGCAAATCCTCGCTGAAGATGATAAAAACACAACATATAAATTTGCATTTATCCGCTCATTGTGCCGGATTGCATCAAATAAAGACCAAAATATTATCTGGGATGGTGATTTTGTACGAGTCCCTATGTTTGATATTATCATCGAATGGATTAAGTGCTATTGGCCCATTGTGATGCACTCATCCTTCATTTCACAAGGGTACAATGATCAGCAAAAAAATATTATTATTCGTTCAAAACTGAATGAAATCAAAGGAAAATACGACTTTAAACCAAGTGATCTAAAACTTTTTCTTGATCAAATTGATGTAAATCCAAATTTTTACAAAGGCTTATTTACTGATACAGAACGAAGTATCGTAGAAGGTCCAATCAAACATTCTGGTGGTGCCGGTAATAATAACGGATTCAATATTTTTCAGTACGACAAAATTCAAAAAACGGTCAAAATCCCAGTTGGCGTATGGTTAGATATATTTCGTTTCGTTCATTGGATAGAAGCAAGTATTGTTATACGTTGGTATGAACTAACAATCAGTTTTAAACAACCAAACGACAATCAACCAAACGATAATCAACTCATTCTCGATTTATTGCTTAGTGATGTTACTGATGACCGAACAACCGATGAAATTCGTAGCTTTTTCTTTGCAGGAAATAATAATCTGAATACATCAATCTATTGTGTATGGACCGGAGAAAACCTTAACGCAAACAATACGCAAATTGATCACGTTATTCCGTATAAACTTTTTGGTAATAATGATTTATGGAACCTCCTTCCTGCAAGTGCAAAAGTAAATAATGCGAAAAGTGCAAAACTTCCTAGTGATGCGCTGGTATACAAACGTCAAAATCAAATTATCGAATATTGGACGAAATATCATATAAAAGCACCACAGCGGTTTACTGTACAAATACAGCGTGCATTAAGTAATCAACTTTTATTTAGTCAGTATTGGCAAGAAGACGCAATCGCTGCACTAATACGAAAATTGCACCATGTGCAAAGCACAACTGGTGCGCCGCGGTGGGAACCATAGCTATTTTCAGAAATAACACTTATACAAATTGGGGCGTATAAAAATTCGGTTTATACGCCTCTCATCGCGCATCCCCCCCCACCCCCACTCACCATCCCCTCATACTCCATTATTTCTTGATAATTCTTCACACAACATTTATCAAATCCACAATCATGCTCAATATGTGGTGGGTATGATGGTGGTGGTTCGGAAATCGTTGTTGGAGTATGAAATGTCAGAATCGCGCAAACGCAGCCTGATGAGTGGGCTCATCGATACCGTTTTGTTCATTGTTTTTTTGGTGCTCACCGACCCGCAGTCGACGGGCATCACCACCCACGAATGGGTAGGCATAGCCGTCGGATTACTCGTCGCGGTTCATTTGATGCGTAATTGGGCTTGGCTCGTTAGCACCTTTCGTCGCCTCAGCCAAGGCCAAACCATTGCGAGCAAGCTGAGTGTAGCCCTCAATATCACCTTGTTTGTGGTCTTTGCCCTGTTGGTCTATACCGGCATCGCCATTTCGCAAAAAGCCTTGCCGGCGCTGGAGGTCGTCACCTTCGACAATCGCAGCCTACGCGGCGTGCATGGGTTGTTGTCCAACGTGATCGTAGGCTTGATTGCCGCCCATGCCGCACTGCATTGGAATTGGATTGTCGGGTTATTTCGTGGGCGACAATCCACTGTCGCCGTAGAGGTGCTGTCATGATCATCAAAACGCTCCTTCGCTATTTGACCATAGTCTTCGTGCTGATCGCCTTGATGGGCGTGGCCCACCTCGGGATGAGCCTGCTCGGCGGTGGTAACGCCGGCCGCGCATCCGTGGCGACGACGGATTTGGGGCAACGCCCTGACGCCCGCGCCGGTCGGGTTGGTCGTGGTGGTCGCGGCGGCGGTGGCGGCCACATCCTTGGCTCCCTGCTGGTGGTGGGGGTAATCGGCACCGCATTCGCCCGAGTAGCCCAACGTACCCGTCGCCAACGACGTACACTGATTACCGCATAAGCGTTCCTTCTGTCACCCCCATGCACCAATGTGCATGGGGGTTTTGATTCATCCCTTGCCCCAAATATTGGCCATGTATGTGGTCATGACCATACGCGCAACCAGATACGATAACCACGGTTTTTTGTTAAGATAAAGGGTAGACAAAAACAGAGGTCGGAGCACACCAATGGAATTAACCAGCTTATCCCCCCTCGATGGGCGTTACCGCAACGATGTCAGCGAACTGGCCGGATTTTTTTCGGAAGCGGCGCTGATGCGCTACCGCTTGCGCGTCGAAGTCGAATATCTCATCATGTTGACCAAAGCCCGCAGCATTGCGAGTGTTACCCCGCTCGAATCCGCCCAAATCAGCCAATTACGCGAGCTCTATCGCGATTTCGGGCCGACCCAAGCCGCACAAATCGCCGCCATCGATGCCCGCGTCAACCACGACGTCAAAGCCATCGAATATTGGATGCGCGACCAGCTCGACCGCATTGGCATCGGGCATCTCAAAGAAATGGTGCACTTTGGCCTGACCAGCGAAGATGTCAATAATCTGGCCTATGCGTTGATGATGCGCGAAGCCCGTGATCTCGTCATCAGCCCAGCCATCGGCGACGTGATGAATCACCTGCACCGCATGGCCCTCGAAGAAGCCCATACCGTGATGCCGGCCCGCACCCACGGCCAAATAGCCACGCCAACGACCTTTGGCAAAGAAATGGCCGTTTTTTTGGCGCGCCTCAAACGCAGCCGTGACATCCTCAACGGTGTCGCGCTGACCGGCAAGCTCAACGGCGCCACCGGCACCATGGCCGCTCATCAGGTGGCGCTGCCCGATGTCGATTGGGCTCTTTTTTCCAAGGCATTTGTACGCTTGCTCGACCTCGAACCTGTGTTGCTCACCACTCAAGTCGAACCCCAAGACAGCATGGCCGAAGTGTTCGATGCCATGCGCCGGATTTGTACGATTTTGACCGACCTCAACCAAGATTTGTGGCGCTATGTGTCAGATGGCTACCTCGTACAACGTCCCAAGGAAGGCGAAGTAGGCTCGTCGACGATGCCCCACAAAGTCAACCCGATTGACTTCGAAAACTCCGAGGGGAATTTAGGTATGGCCATCGCCTTGTTTGAGTTTTTTAGTCGCAAATTGCCGATTTCTCGCTTGCAACGCGACCTGACCGGCAGCACCGTGCTACGCAACCTCGGCGTAGCCTGTGGCCACATGTTGCTAGCCTGTCGGCGCTGTACCAAGGGGCTGGGCAAAGTCCACCCCGACCGCCCAGCCATGCAGGCAGCCGTCATCGCTCATCCCGAAGTGCTCGCCGAAGCCTACCAGACGATTTTGCGCCGGGCTGGTGTGGCCGAACCGTACGAGCTCCTCAAAAACTTGACTCGTGGCCATGCCCCCACCATGGCTGATTTACATACCTTTGTCAACACACTCCCGGTGACCGATGCCATCAAGGACGAATTGCTGGCCCTCACCCCCGAAACGTACATCGGAATTGCACCAAAATTAGCCCAATCGATCGTCCCCAAATTCTAATTGTTGGCAATAGCCTGAATGGCGGAGCGTGGGTGCGCTCCGCCATTCAGGCTACACAGGAGGAACTAATCAACGCCTGAGTTCGTCTTGCACACGTTATGGCTTTTTTTTAGTGTGAGGGCAAATTCATGAAGCGAATACTCATGTTGGCACTGTTTGCCATGGCCTTTGTGCCGTTGGCAGTTTTTGCCGCAAACCCCACACCGCCTGCGACTCCTGTTCCCGTCACCGCCCA
>CALQBW020000172.1 GCA_943328915.2 Singulisphaera sp. GP187
AGTGGCCCCTGCCGCTACCCCGGCTCCTGCGCCGCCGCCAGCGGCGAGCAAGTCTTCGGATGCTTAGCTATGGTCAAATTTTCGAGCCTCCTTCGTGCCGATGTGGCTGCGATTTTCCGAAATGACCCTGCTGCAACCAATCTCGCCGAAGTATTGTTGTATCCAGGACTGCATGCGATTGTAATGCATCGTATGGCACATGCTATGTGGTGTTGGCGCGTCCCTTTTTTACCCCGTGTTCTATCACAGTGGTCGCGATTTTTGACCGGAATCGAAATCCACCCGGGTGCGCGAATTGGGGCTGGTTTTTTTATTGACCATGGCATGGGGACGGTAATCGGTGAAACCGCCGAAATAGGTGATCGTGTCATGCTTTATCAAGGAGTTACTCTCGGCGGCACTGGGAAGCAGTCAGGCAAGCGCCATCCCACGCTCGAAGATGATGTGATTGTTGGGGTAGGAGCGAGCGTGCTCGGGGCGATTACGATTGGGTGTGGCGCACGGATTGGTGGTGGTGCGGTGGTGATCAAAGATGTGCCCCAATATAGCACCGCCACCGGAATTCCCGCTCGAGTGGTGGCGACCAGAGATCCCGTAACGGGTGAATCCCGCCGGGTTGAGCAATTACCTGACCCCGAAGGGGATATGTTGCGTCAATTGCGTGACAAAATATTGGAACTCCAGGCTCGCGTAGACGACCTTGAAATCCATACCGCAGATGCGCATCATCATCATTTAGATACGATTTCATTCCGCACCGCAATTTGGCAACAACTCGATGAATCGGCTGAGTCAGATCCAGAGACTCTGCAACGAAGGGATACATCATATGGCGATTCGGCTTTATAACACCATGTCGCGCAATACCGATGAATTGCGCCCTGTTAACCCAGGGCTGGTACGGATGTATGTGTGTGGTGTCACTGTCTATGATCGAGCCCATATTGGGCACGCGATGTCGGCGATTGTATTTGATGTTCTGCGGCGTTATCTCGAATTCCGTAACTTACAAGTAATGCATGTGGTTAATTTCACCGACGTAGACGACAAAATCATTGCCCGTGCGCACTTGCTCGGGCGTGACCCGGTTGAATTGGCGTCGAGCTACGTTACTGAATTCCTGGATGATTTAGCGTCATTGTATATTTTGCCTGCCACGATTTATCCACGGGTAACGCAATCAATGCCCCAAATCATTAATTTCATTGAGCAATTAATTGCCAAAGGGTTTGCCTATCCTGCCGAAGGCGATGTCTACTTCCGGGTATCCAAAGATGCCGATTATGGCCGATTGTCGGGTCGCAGTTTGACAGACATGGTATCGGGAACGCGGTTTGATGTTGATGTCCGCAAAGAACACCCAGGTGACTTTGCATTGTGGAAGGGCGCCAAACCAGGCGAACCCGCCTGGCCGAGTCCGTGGGGTCAAGGAAGACCAGGCTGGCACATTGAGTGTTCGGCGATGAGTTTGGATCATCTCGGCGAAGAAATTGATATCCACGGCGGTGGCAATGACCTGGTGTTCCCGCATCACGAAAATGAAATCGCCCAAAGTGAAAGTTTGACTGGCAAAACCTTTGCCCGGCACTGGATCCACAATGGCATGCTTCAGATCCAAACCAAACTTGAAGATGGCACATTCAAGCTCGAAAAAATGTCGAAATCCCTCGGGAACGTCGTAACCATACGTGAGTTTTTGAACGATCACGCTGCTGATGCGCTCAGGCTGGTGGTGTTATCGAGTTACTACCGTAATCCCTTGGCATACGGTATTGATATTGTGGCAGACCAAGAGCGAAAGCTCGATCGTATCAAGGGTGGGTTGGAACCAGCTACTGGCAAATTGACCGATGGTGAAGCAGTAGAACGTCTGCGTAATGCCACAGCGCTCGCCCGCCCAGCATTTGTAACCGCAATGGACGACGATTTAAATACATCTGTTGCCTTGGCGACGATTTTTGAATTGGTCCGTTCAATCAACGTCGCCCGCGATGCCGGTGTGGCTGGTGAGGTGTTTGGCGCTGCCCAAACAGAGTTACGTGATTTATGTGGAGTGCTCGGATTAACGCTGGCGGATGGTCCAAATAATGTTGCTGAGGCAGCACCATTTATTGAATTATTAATTGAATTACGTGCCGAGTTACGCAAAGCAAAGCAGTACCAATTGTCCGATTTGGTGCGAAACCGTTTGAGTGATTTGGGCGTAACCCTCGAAGACAATGCGCAAGGAACGCGCTGGAAGGCCTAAATCATGGCGTGGTTAGAATGTAGCGTTGAAGTCGAGGCAGAGGCAGTTGAATCAGTTAGTGAACTTTTGGCGCAATACGGGTACAACGGTGGAGTGGCAGTTGATCAACCCATAATCCACGGCGCTGATGGTCCCGATTATGTATATGACACGGTGCGACCGGTGACGGTGCGCACCTGGATTGCCGTCGACGAGCACAGCGAAGAAATACGCGTACGCCTCGAACAAGCGCTATGGCATCTCAGTTTGTTGCGCCAAGTTGGTACGCTAAAGGTAACTCAACTCGAAGAGCAAGTGTGGGCTGAAGCATGGAAGCGCCATTATACGGTCCAACGAATAGGGCGTCGCACGGTGATTGTGCCTTCGTGGCACGAATACACGCCGTTGCCCGATGATATTGTGCTCAAACTTGACCCCGGGATGGCGTTCGGGACGGGATTGCACCCCACCACCCGCATGTGTTGCCAATTCCTCGAAGACTACCAAGCTGCTGATACACGCGTGATGGATTTAGGGTGTGGGTCGGGTATTTTGGCGATTGAGTCAGCCCACCTCGGTGCCCGCGAAATCATCGCCATTGACACTGACGGTATCGCCGTTGATGCCACCCGCATCAATGCCGAAGCCAACGGCGTACTCGACCGTATGAAAATCATCGAAGGCAGCCTCGGCAAAGGTAATACCCTCGGGCATTGGCTCAGTTGGGATTTGCCTGATGTCCCCCCTGGTGTAGCGATTGACCCCGAATCATTGCAGTGCGACTTGATTGCCGCCAATCTGATTGCCAAAGTGCTGGTCTTTTTGGCCGATGACATGAAAGCTGCCCTCAAGCCCGGTGGGATTTTGATTAGCTCGGGCATTATTGCAGATCGCGAAGACGAAGTTGCTGTGGCATTTGCTGCCGCCGGACTCACCCGCATCAATCGCCGCAGCGAAGGCGATTGGGTTGCACTCGTCCACCAGCGGGATGCCTAATTCGATGGGGCCGGCTATCGCCAATACGCATCGCTTTTTTGTGGATGCGACGACTTTTGCCAATGCGACGACCACTGATGCCAATTTGCTCCATCAGTGGTCGCGGGTTTTGCGCTTGCGGATTGACCAAACGCTGTTGCTCCTCGATGGGACTGGTCTGGCGGCTGTGGTGCGCATCACCGAATTAACCCCCAAACGAGCGAGTTGGCAGGTGGTTGAATCATTTGTGGCTACCGGTGAACCGCGACTTCAGGTCACACTTGCCGTAGCGCTTATCCGCGCCGATCGGTTTGAATGGGTATTGCAAAAAGCAACCGAAATTGGTGTTTGTACGATTGTGCCAATCATTGCAGAGCGCAGTATGAGTGATGGCGATGTGTCACCCAGCAAACGTGAACGCTGGCAACGCATCATCCGCGAAGCAGCTGAGCAATCATGTCGTG
The DNA here is from genome assembly GCA_943328915.2 of Singulisphaera sp. GP187. GTDB lineage: Bacteria > Chloroflexota > Chloroflexia > Chloroflexales > Roseiflexaceae > UBA965. Next base: position 3,667 of record CALQBW020000172.1, read on the forward strand.
GCATTGTGCCCCATTTAGCACCCGCAGTGACCGTGATTGAAATGCCAGTCCCGGCGGAAGCGCAAGTTTTTTGGTGCTACGAAGGCGCAGGGACGCGCCCGCTCCGACAATTTCCATGCGATCCGGCCCGACCAGTGTGGCTAATAAGTGGTCCCGAGGGGAGTTTTAGTCCCAATGAATTGGCGTGGTTTGCCCAACAACCGTTGTGGCATGCTGCGGGGCTCGGGGCACGGATACTGCGCGCCGAAACTGCTCCGCTGGTCGCTGCGACGATGCTCCTGGCCCTGGCCGGTGATTTCGACGGGGAAGGATAATCCCATGCGCTGGTACTATACTGTGGCGGCATTTGTAGCAGGGTGGGTATTGGCGATGACGCTCGCTGCAACCCCGTATGGTGGCGATATTGCCCAAGTTGTAGGACCTGGCACCATTGCTCAACTCCAGACTCCATGGGGAGTGCGGATGGCCTTTTCGCCTTTTTGGGAGGCGTGGCAAGTCGTCGATGCGGTATTTTATGACCGCCCAAAAATCGACCACACCCGGATGATTAAAGGCGCCGTTGAAGGAATGCTTGCCACCCTTGGTGACAAATATACGTTTTATCAAGAACCCGAAAAAGCAAAACAAACCAGTGATGATATGCAAGGTAAAACAGTTGGAATTGGCATCTATTTGCGCATTACTGACGGTAATGCGTTCGTCTGGAAGCCAATTCCTGGCGCACCTGCCATCAAAGCCGGTGTACGTCACGACGACCAAATAATTGCCGTTGATTCAGTCCAAATTACTCCGTTAATTACTGGCAAAACTATTGATGAAGCTTCGGTGTCAATTGCTGCCTTGGTTCGTGGGAGGCAAGGGACAAACGTATCACTGACCTTGCGCCGTGGTACTGCATTGCCTTTTACGCTCACCATTACCCGAGCTGAATTTGTCTTGCCGAGTGTTGAATGGCAGACGTTACCAGACAACATTGCCTATATTCATATCAGTGAGTTCAAAACCAATACTCCCGAGATTTTGGCGAAAGGGATGCAGAAATTTGCAGAAACCAAACCACGCGGCTATATACTCGATTTGCGTCACAACCCAGGAGGTTTACTCGACAGCGCTCAAGGAGTATTAGGTTTGTTTTATGATGGCACAGCGCTCTATGAGCGACGTGCAACTAGTCTGCTGAGTGAATTCCATACCACTCCGTCTAACCCGTCTATTCCATTCCCGACAGCACGTGTGGTCGTATTGATTGACGGTAATTCAGCAAGTGCAAGTGAAATTGTGGCGGGTGCAATGCGTGATCGGTATCCAGATGTCCAACTTGTTGGCACACAAAGTTTTGGCAAAGGAATTGTGCAAAATATTTATCCTCTGAGTAATGGCGGGACCATTCGCCTGACGATTAGTCAGTGGCTGACTCCAAATCAAAATGCCATACATGGTATCGGCTTGACTCCCGATATTGTGGTGGACGATGATGCCACGGCGACTGCGAATGCGCCGTGTGTGACCGACCGCAAACCGGAAGGTACCGCCACACTCTGTCGTGATCCTCAATTGAAAACGGCAATTGGCCTTATCCCATAGTTACGTGGTGAGCCGATCATCCGCACTGATCGTAACGAGCCTAGTTCGATAAATTGTAGGTTTCGCTGGTTTTTGTCCCATCTGGATTGATAAACGTAAAAATACATTCGGTAGCGGTTACCGTGTA
>CALQBW020000173.1 GCA_943328915.2 Singulisphaera sp. GP187
ACTTGCTCATTAGCCCCACCATGCAACGGACCTTTGAGTGTACCAATGGCCGAAACAATCGCAGAATGCAAGTCTGACAACGTCGAAGCCGTCACGCGAGCAGCAAATGTCGAAGCATTAAGACCATGGTCGGCATGCAGAACTAAACAAGTGTCAAGGATTTTGGCAGCGGTAGAATCCGGTTCTTTGCCGGTCATCATATACAAAAAATTAGCAGCATGGCTCAAATCATTCCGAGGCAAAATAGGCCATTGATTATTGCGAATGCGTTCCCACGCTGCCATAACCGTAGGCATTGATGCCGTTAAACGTAATGATTTGTGCACATTGGCTTCGAGCGAATTATCAAGATCTTCGGGGTCGTACGGGGACAAGGCCGAAACGGCGGTACGCAATACTTCCATGGGAGGAGTTTTTTTAGGCATTGCCATCATCAATGACAATACTTCATAAGGAATCTGACGGTTGTCAATAAATTTTTGGGTGAAACTTACTAGCTGTTGCTTGTTTGGTAATCGCCCATACCACAGCAACGCAGTCGTTTCTTCAAAAGTAGAATTTTTGGCTAAATCATCGATATCAATGCCACGGTAAAACAAACGACCGTTGATACCGTCAATTCGGCTTATTCCCGTTGAGGCAGCAATAATGCCTTCTAGGCCCTTACTCATCAAAAACTCCTTTGTGATCACGTACGCCTACAGGCACTTTTATGCGTGGATTGTCTACCAACCATGCCATACTAACCTGCAAACGCATCAATGTGGTTTGTAGGAACTACGACACTTCCCTGTTGCGCAAACGATTTAATAGACAAATTATACCACACACCCACTGTTAAACATGGTGCATTCCTTGGGTACAACACGGTATCGATGCCCTGTGGGGTTGTTTATATTTCGCTCCGTAGCGATTCAATATAGGTAACTACCGCAGCCACCTGTCCGTCGGGTTGGGTTGCATCGAGGGTGTTAATGATGGCACTCGCAACAATTGCCCCGTCTGCACAAGTCGCGACATTCCGGACATGTTCAGGAGTACTTATGCCAAAGCCCACGACCAATGGTAAAGAAGTTTGGGTGCGGACGCGATCGAGGAATGCCGACAACCCATCCCACAAAGACGTGCGTGCACCGGTCACCCCTGTCAACGAAACACAATAGATAAATCCACTGGCTACTGCGGCGATCTGGGCGATTCGAATATCAGGGGTAGTCGGTGCGATAAACATAATCAAATCAAGCCCGTTTGCGCGTAACGCGATTTGCATCGGACCAGCTTCTTCGGGTGGTAAATCGGGGATTATCACCCCATCAGCTCCTGCTTGAGCCGCCGCGTGGGCAAAACGCTCGACACCGTATTGTAAAAACGGGTTGTAGTAACCCATCATCACCAGCGGTATCTGGACGCCATTGGCACGCAACCGAGCCACTGCATCTAGTGAGAATTGAACATTGACGCCGTTGCGCAATGCTTGTTCTGATGCACGTTGGATGGTGGCGCCATCGGCTAGCGGGTCAGAGAAGGGAACGCCAATTTCGAACAAATCCGCACCCGCCGCTTGTAATGCCGGGGCCAATAGATCAAGTGAATTTTTTTCGGGATACCCAACCATCAAATATGGCATTAATGCACCACGTTTGGCCGCCTTTAATCGCGCAAATGTCTCGGCAATGCGACCCACATTCCACCTCATTCAATAGTCGAATTTACTACGGCTTATTTGAGTAAATCACGGGCATTCCAAAAATATTCAACACCCGACGCGACAGTCCAAATTAACGCTAATCCATACGGTACCATCCACCATTGCGATAACCAGACAAACCAAGCGGGTGTACCATGAATCATGGGCAGCGCTGCCCAGACAATTAACCAAATCAACCCGGCGACCGTCAAAGTTAATTTTTGCTTGCCCCACGCCCGAGCCGGGATGACTACCCCTTGGGCAGCGGCATATGACCGCAAACCTGACACGGCAAATTCACGCACGATGATTGTCAATGCGTACCAAGATGGAATGAACCCTATTTGCACCAAAGGCAACAATGCACCTGCCACAAATATTTTGTCTGAAATCGTATCGAGATAAATCCCTAATGGCGTAACAACACGTAAGCGCCGGGCTAAATTGCCATCGACGATGTCGCTCATTGCCATTACAAACAACAAAATAGCAGCACTAATTAATGTCCAACCTGTTTGTAACAAAATCAAATATGCCAAAACAGGCGTTGCGATAACGCGAAATACACCGAGAAAATTAGGAATTTGTCGGACTAAATTCATTTTCCGCCCCAAATCATTGAATACTTTATGGGATTATATCATGCTAGCGAATGACCCGAATCGTAGCGACAATCAACCGGTCACCGCCGATGATACCACCTTGGGCTGACGATGTAATTGGCACACGCACACCGTCGGGGTCGTATAGCCCAATAATAATCGCATAATTACCTGGTGCGATATCAGCGGGTAATACGATAGAACGTTCATCGTGCACCGGATCTTTGATTTTCCAAGTGGTCGTTTTTCCCGCATCACCATAACCGGTGAGCGGCGGCCCATCATTCTGTGCAATAGGTGGCTGATTACACAATTGGCACAAATGAATAAACATGCTGTAGTTCCGTGCCGGCTTCGCGACCGCTTCCCAAAACAATTCGATGGGAATCGTCCCATTTGGTTTATAAAATGTCCCAAGCGGGCGGATAGTAATCCCGCGCAAATGCATACTATCTGCAAATAAGGTGTCAATCGGTTTTTCAGGTTGCGCAGCAGTAGATTTGCCAAACATTGATGGGAAACTCTGACACATCAACGAAACACCAAACCGGTCCACACCACCACATGGCCACGACCGTTGCGGATATTGAAAATATGCGCCTACCCACCCATACGGGCTGTCTGGACGAATTGGCGGGTCGATTTGGGCGGCATGGTCAGGTGCAATCACTAAGAGTGCCCGTGATTTCCCATGAGCAAATTGATTAAATTGTCCTTCAAAAACTCGGCGTTGGTATTCACGTTGGGCGTTCACATCGAGTGAACTCCCACGATATCCTTCGGTAAACAAGGTAAACACCGCTGGATTTGGTAGCGGATCAGGCGTCACCCGCCGGTAATATCGATACAGTGGTATGGCATACGCAGGGTGTAACACCACAACATCATCGCGCGTTACGCGATGAGCGAGTTCGGTCATCACCTCACGCCATTGTTCTTTGACCGGAGTGCCGGACAACATTCCGCGCACTGGCTCAAACAACGAAATTCCATTGATCAAAATGGTACATATCAAGATAATCCGGCCGACACGTATTTCACGATATAGTTTTCCTCGGAAGCGGATATTGCGGAGAGCCCAATCGGTCCCTTGGACCATAATACATATCCATGCCGGCAACGACATTACCGCATAACGGGCATCAAAATACGGCGTGGCACCATAACTCATCCCAAACACCAATACTGGAACGTAGGCAAACAACAGCAATTGGACTGCCGCGAGTCGACCTGTTTGCGCTTGACGCCACAATGTGACCGTGCCGATGATGAGCAATCCAAGTAATGGGATAATCCAAGCCCATGCAGGTACTCCGAAGGCTGCGTCGAACCAACGTCGATCGAAAAGAAACCGCGTAATAATATCCGCGAACGCACCACTAGGATTATGCCAAGGCACTGCAATAATCGCTTTCGAACGGATAGAAATACCTATTCCTATAACAGATATCACCCCAGTGATGAGTGCAGTTCCCCAAAACACCTGACGTGGCCGACCATGAGAATGTAACGCTGGCACGATGAACGAAAGTGCAACCATCAACAACCCCAAGCGATGGACAAATGGCAAAACGACAAGTGCCACCCACCACATTGGCGAAAGCGGTCTTGCCACCAATACGACCGCAGCCACAGCCAACAGCAACGCATACACCTTGGCATCTTGGGCATGCCACAGGACAAATGGCGCAGTTGCCATCAGTAAGAGCACAAAACCTCGTTGTGGTTGCCGCTCAAACACCAATGTCGTGGTTGCGATTGCAAACGCACTCGCAATTGCTGACGGCATACGCAACATGGCTTCACTATCACCAAATAATGCGACCCACCCCTTGAGGATGAGATGATACAACGGATATGCGGCATCGCGACTCCACAATTCAGTCAGCAAGACGCTGGTTGATTTGTCATGGATTTCTGCCCATGTTGCCCCCTCATCAAGCCATAGACTTTGGGCATCGAGACGCCATATTCTGGTCAGTAATGCCATCAAAAATGCTAAGACAAACCAGCGTTGATGTGGTAGTAGTCCTTGCCATCGTTGCGCGATTGCATCATACCCACCTACCCAGCGTTGTCTCAGCCAAGGTAAGTAAGTTGTGGAAATCCAGCGCACCAGCAAGCGATACAAACGTTCAAGTTGTAACACCAAATCGGTATCGTTCATATTCCACATACCTCTGCATAACCAGCAACTAAGCGCGCCGTTACGCGTGACCACGTTAACGTACTGCGCACCAGTTCTCTCGCTGCAAATCCTAATTGATGAGCATATTCTGGTTTGGCGAATAAATGGCCAATGGCCGCGGCAAGTCGTGCTTCATCCCCTTCTGGTACCAACAACCCATGGACACCATCGCTTATCACATCAGGAATACCAGCCACTGCACTAGCGACAATCGCGCGGCCTGCGGCCATTCCTTCCAGCAATGTATTGGGTAATCCGTCCACATTCCCTAATTCATCATGTACCGAAGGCACACAATAGACATCGGCACTCGCAATAGCCCGGGCAGCTTCTTCACGCAAAAGCTGCCCAGGCATGACCACCATATCTGCTACGCCAAGTGTATCGATAATTGCTTCATATTCATCACGCAGATCTCCATACCCGACAAGGAGCAAGCGGAGTTGTGGATTGGATACACGCAATATCGGCAATGTCCGTAACAAATGCTGAAAGCCTTTTTTTGTGACAAAACGACCTACGGCAACTATTAACGGTGAAGTTTGTGGAATCCCAAAGCGTTCGGCGACCCATTCACGATCAAGCATATCAGGCCGAAATTCACCGGCATCAACCCCATACGGTAATGTAATCGTAGAAGTTGGATTTGCACCCAACGCCAAGGCTCGCTTATGTAAATCACCGCTACAAGCAGTCGCAAAACGTGTATGGCGAAACAACCAGCCTGCGATGCGTCGGTATAGGGCTGTCCGTTCTGCCATTGCTACATCAGAGCCATGCATACTGATTACGAGAGGTACTCGACACAACCATGACACAATCAATGCAGGGAGCCCATTTGGCAAGAGCCAATGCCCATGGAT
>CALQBW020000174.1 GCA_943328915.2 Singulisphaera sp. GP187
ACGTTGTGGGCGAGTTGGTGCCCACCGTGCCGTGCCGAGATTCCTGTTTTGGCTGCAATTGCACCGAGTTTGGCGCTCCACGGTGTTGATGTGGTGTTGGTTAATCAAGGAGAATCACCCAGTGATACGCAACAGTTTCTGATCGACCAACATATCAATATGCCGGTATGGTATGACCGGCAAGGGCTCCTCGCAACTGCAGTGGCTTCCCGAGATTTACCGACAACAGTATTTGTGGATGAGAGCGGGATTGTCCGATTGGTGTATCGCGGCCCCGTTGCTCCTGATGTGTTGCTAAGCATTGCCGCTACGTTAAAGAATCGTGGTCACCCATGATGCCGTTAATTACCGTTGGTCCGTTGCGGCTGAGTAGCTACGGAATATGTCTCGTCATTGCACTGGGAGTATGGTGGTGGTGGTGCGTACGCCGAATTTCTATTCCTTCGTTGGTTGATCCAGATTCCATGGTATTCGCAATGGCAGTTGGGGCATGGCTTGGGGGGAGAATAGGGTATGTCGTCGGCTCGGTAGCCATATGGCCGCAACTTATGAACGTGCGAGCACTTGAATTTTCTTGGCCTGGGGCTATCATCGGGGCGGGATGTGCGCTGTTGCTTCTGCGTCAGTGGCGGCCATTTTCGTTCGTCACACTGCTCGATGCATTGGCCTTGCCGACGTTGTCTGCGCAATCAATTGGTGCTATTGGTCTTTGGTTGGCAGGTGCAGCAGTGGGGGTGCCGTGGGATGGTACTTGGGCAGTTGCTCAGGCTGGTGCGTTGCGACACCCCGTCCAACTCTACGAATCAGGAATTGCGATTCTGGTCGCACTATGGTGTATTCTGGCCCCCCGTCTGCTGCCTTCGATACAATCTAGATGGTGGTTGATAGGGGGAATTGCATTGAATTGGCTGATTGTTGAAGGATTCCGCGCTGATTCATTCAGCTTAATCGATGGAATTCGCATCATTCAATTTGTTGGGCTTGGATTGTTGATAGTGGTTAGCGAGCGTGTTATGATGACCATGCATTTGCGTGTTAAATCGTAATAGGCATTAATTATTGGAGCTGAGTGGATGGCGCCGCGACCGTTTTATTACAAAGAAACGCACGGGATTCGCATTTCCGTGCGCCCTGCATATCTTGCTGACGAATCTGATGTCACCGCAGCCCGCTTTGTTTTTTGTTATACAGTCCGTATCGAAAACTGTATCAAACAACCTGCGCAATTGCGTTCTCGCCATTGGTATATTACCGACAGTATAGGTGAACAATATACGGTTGTAGGTGACGGCGTAGTTGGGCAACAACCGCATTTACGTTGCGGCGAAGTGCACGAATATCGCAGTTTTTGCGTGCTTAAATCCGGCCAAGGGACCATGTCGGGGTTTTACACCTTCGTGAACAATGACGACCACTCATTCGATGCAATAATCCCCGTGTTCGAATTAACAGCGCACGGATAGTAATTTAATTCAAGTTGGCATAGAGGATTACATGGACTGTTCACACATTTTGCAATTGCAATTACGCCCAAATATCATCGATCTCGGTTGGGGGCACCCAGATATGGAGTTATTGCCCCATGCTCAGATCCAATCTGCCACCAATGTTGCATTGCAACGGTGGGGCGGTGCGATGTTGACCTATGGAATTGATCACGGAGTTGCGCCGTTGCGTCTGAAGATTGCTGATTGGGTCGCGAAATATGAACACGTGCGCCCTCAAATAGACGAAATAATGCTATCTGCAGGCAATTCTCAAGCACTTGCCCATATTTGCACCATGTTGACCCAGCCCGGTGATGTTATTTTGGTCGAAAACCCAAGTTATCATCTGGCATTACGAATTTTGCGCGATGCTCCTGTCATTATCCGTGGTATTCCCTGCGACCACGAAGGGGTCGATGTAGATACGCTCCGTGCAGTGTTGACCGAATACCAAAATACAGGTCAACGCGTCGCATTTTTCTATACGATTCCAACCTTTCAAAACCCTACGGGCACTTCAATGTCGTCAGCGCGCCGTCACCAACTTGCGCAAGTTGTTGCTGATTGCGGGTTACGCATCGTCGAAGACGATGTCTACCGCGAATTGTGGTACGAACAAGAGCCCGCGCCATCGCTATGGGCCAGTATGCCCCGTGGCACGGTCATCCGGCTCGGTTCGTTTGCCAAATCGTTAGCCCCTGGCTTGCGTCTCGGCTTTATCACTGCTGATGTTACTACAATCCGACGTTTGGCTGGCTCAGGGTTACTCGACAGCGGCGGTGGCATTGCGCACTTTCAATCGTTGATTGTCTCCGAAATAATGGAGAGTAATGAATTTGCGTCTATTGTTTCGGTGTATCGCCAACGGTATGGCGCACGCGGTCAGGCATTGCATACGGCGCTGCTTCCCCTTCAGTCGCATGGATTTCAGTGGTACCGTCCGACCGGAGGTTACTTTTTGTGGATGAAATTGCCGACAGGAAGCGACGAAAAACAATTGCTGTCGCGGCTTGAATCACGGGGCGTTTCGGCATTGCCCGGCCAACTCTTTAGCCAAGGATCACTCGGGTATGCGGCGTTGCGATTCTCATTTAGTCTGTATGACGAAGCGACGTTGCGGAACGCCGGTGCAATAATTGTTGATACCTTGATGTCGTAATTAGTTTGCAAAAAACGAATTGCGCTGGCGTGAATCACCAAAAGCCCGTGGCATATCTATGCCACGGGCTTAAGATTGTTTTTGGGCGGCTGGGTTAAGCGCCAACCAGCGATTCACCATCAGCAAGCGTTGGTTTTTGCCATGTTGTTGCAGAAACGCGCGCTGCAATCAGCACGTTGGTGCCGATTTGGGCGTTATTGGGGACGACCGAGTGCATCCCGATCAGCGTCAAACCACTATTCAGCAGTGCGGGAATTTGTGCATTGACCACCCCACCGCGGCCATGACCAATTTGGGCACCAGTGCCTACTACGACGTTTTTGTCGATGATTGTGCGCTCGATCCGGCTGCCTGCCCCCAGCGTGACATCCGGCAAAATAATACTGTCAATTACGTTACACCCTGCTGGGATGACCACGCCGGGTCCGATGAGTGATCCCGATACATTGCCATCTACTCGGCTACCATCGCAAATCATGCTATTCGAAATACGCGCATGTGGGCCTACTTCCGCTGCTGGCATTTCGGCACTTTTGGTATGGATTACCCAATCTGGGTCATTTAAATCGAGTACAGGATTGGCTCTGAGGAGTGCCATACTGGCATCGTAATATGCTTGGATGGTCCCAACATCGGCCCAATAATCAGGGAAGGTGTAACTGTTGACGTTGCGTTCACGGATCAGTACGGGCATTAAATCACGACCGATGTTTTCGCCTAAATGCCTTTGCAACAGATCAATCAAGTATTGTTTTCGAAACAAGTAGATACCCATGGATGCTAATGTTGATTCACTTTTTTCTGGTTTTTCGACAAATTGGCGCACGTAGCCATCGTCGTCGAGTGTGACAATCCCAAAACGCTGAACTTCGTGCGCCGCTACTGGATGTACAGCCACGGTGACATCGCTGCCCCGATTGAGATGGGCGGTAATCATTGGGCGGTAATCCATTTTGTAGATGTGGTCACCTGCCAGCACTAGCACATGTTCAGCAGATTGTTCACCGATGAAGTCAAGATTGGCACGCAATGCATCGGCATTGCCGCGTTGCCATGTCATCCCGTTGCCTAGATACGGGTGGAGAATATGCACCCCACCCATTCGGCGGTCAAGATCCCATGGCTTGCCGACCCCAACATGTTCTTGCAATGAACGAGGGCGGTATTGTGTGAGAATGCCGACATTAGTAATACCAGAATTAACGCAATTGGATAAGGCGAAATCAACTATTCGATATTTGCCGGCAAACGGCACCGCAGATTCGGCACGTTCGGCAGTCAAGACGCTGAGGGCGGGATGTTCGCCACCGGCCAAAATTAGCGCGAGGACACGACTCATACTTGACCCCTTACATTGTTTCATTACTAGCAGTGGGACGGCGTATGGAGCGGAGTAACGTGAACCATTGACTGCACCACCCGATTCCCCAAATGCCACAGGCACCATAAAATACTGTATGGAGTGCGACACGTAGCCAATCTGCGCCACTCTGTAAACTGTGTACCGGTAGCTCAGGTAATAATGGAATGATTAGTTGTAATAATACCACCATGCCACCTATTCCTACTACCCACATCCATAATTTCGTAAAAACCTGTATTCCTGGATAGCGTCGCATCAACCACCACAAGAGGAAGACGGCTTCTAACGTATTGGCAATGCTAAATACTGTTGCCGTAGTACTGAGACGTTGGAAAGCTGAACCTGTTTGACTAAACCACCACCCCATTCCTAAATTGAGTGTTACGGCCCCGGCGCCAACAATTACCGGCACTCGGGTGTTTTTGAGGGCGAACCATATCCGAACGGCTATTTCGGCCACACTAAACCCTGCCAATCCCAGTGCATACCCCCGCAACGCGGCAACCGTCAACTGCGCCGAAGCAGCGTCAAAAGACCCGCGCTGATATAACACGAGTACAACCAATTCGGGTGCATACCACAACACCACACTGGCAGGTAATGCCACTGCTAGCACACTCTGCAACGCATGACTTGCTTCGACGCCGAATTGCGCTTCTTCACCACGGGCGGCGAGGCGCGAAAGGCGCGGGAAGATGACAGTCCCAACACTTAATCCCACCAATCCATGGGGTAATAACATCACCTGCATGGCATACCCGGCTGCAGCAACTGCCCCGACGCCAAAACTTGACGTAATGGCAATCATACTTGCAAGATTAATTTGCCAGATTGATTGACCGAATAACCGTGGTAACAATAATTTCCCCACATCAACGAGTCCAACCGTTCTGAACCATACATCGGAGGTATATCGCCAAGTGACGCGCCGTAAGGCGGGAATTTGAATTAATGTAAACGCTGCTGCTCCTATAAGGACGCCATAAATGACTCCATGTATGCCGTACCATCGTGCGAGCACCGCTGCCCCAAAAATAATTCCAATGTTATAGAGATTCGACCCGAGCGTGGGAATACTAAATTGTTCGTGTGCTTCGAGGACCGCCTTGAAAACCCCGCCGATGCCGAGCAATATGGGCTGAAGTAACAACATCCGCATCAAATCGGCGGTGAGTTGTTGAGTCGCAGCGGGAAACCCATGGGCAGTAGTCATCCGCACCAATGGTAATGCAAATATCCAGGCGATTACCGAAATCGAAACGAGGCAAGGTAGCATTAAATTAAGCACGCTACTTGCTAAT
>CALQBW020000175.1 GCA_943328915.2 Singulisphaera sp. GP187
CTTACAACGTGTATACGCCGATCGGCGTCATGGAGGGTAACATGAACATCGAAGATTTCCTCAACGAACTTGAAGACATTATCAATGAATCACAACATGTGCCATTCACTCAGCTGGTCATCGTGGCCGAACACCAAATTTTGGAATTTATTGACCGCACGCGGGCCTATACGCGCAGTAAACATTCATCGCACAGTGACACACCGAGCATCCCTATTAACGTGGCCCAACAAATGTACGATGAGGGATTATTGACTGCAGACGACCTTGAACGCACGCTCAACCTAGACAATGTCCAACAAGAAGCGAATGAAATCCGGGCGGGAGCTGATGAATATGCACGGCAAGTCCTCGAGGATTTACAAGTGCGACTCGATCGAATGATGCAGAGTGTCCAAAACGGTCTAAAAGAGCTCGATCGGATATAACTACCATCCTTACCCTCTCGTTACTTTATTGACATTGCCCATTATCTGCACTATAATGCTAATTCGGAAGACGTTGCGCAGGTGTGTGTATGGTGAAACTCAAAGATCGATCCCCGCTCACATTCAACGTGGCGCAATTATTACGTGAGCCTATTGGTGCACGCCGCGAACATGATTTCACCGAAGCAGTTTTGTCGCTCCACGAAGACGAAACACTCCATGAAATCACCGGTAGCACACGGCTTACACGGACACTGGCAGGTGTCTATGTAGAATGTACCCTTCACGGGGTCGTTACCTGCCAATGTATGCGTTGTCTCCTACCGGCGCAGATTGCAATCGACGTTGATTTCGTCGAAGAATATGCAGCCACCATTGATGTAAATTCTGGAGCACCATTACCTTCACCCAACGAAGACGATGTCTTTCGTGTTGATGAACAACACATGTTGGATTTAAGTATGGCGATTCGTGAATATGCATTGTTGGCACTACCGATCAAACCACTCTGCAAAGAGTCTTGTTTGGGTTTGTGCCCAGGTTGTGGAGTAGACCTCAACGTCGTTAGATGTCAATGTCATGAAGATCCGATTGATGATCGTTTTAGTGCACTCAAAGCTCTTTTCGATCGCCCATCTGTAGATTAACCAAGAACGGAGTACTCATCATGGGAGCAGCCCCAAAGACGAAAGTATCTCGCCACCGCCGTGGCAATCGCCGCCAACATCAACGCCTTGACGCACCAACCTTGGTTACTTGCAAAAACTGTGGCGAACTGATGCGCTCACATTATGTCTGCAAAAAATGTGGCCAGTACCGTAATCGACAAGTTATTGTGATGGCCGCCCCCAAAACCGATTCCTAAAATACCAATGTGCGGTCATCCCCTACCGGTGTTCGTACGCGAAAGCACGAACGCCGGTTGCTTATTAGAAGGCCATCACACTATGACCATCCATGCTGCGATTACGGGCTGGGGTATGAGTGTCCCAGTAAATGTTGTCACCAATGACGATATTGCCAAAATCGTCGATACCTCTGATGAGTGGATACGAAGCCGCACCGGCATTCGTGAGCGCCATATCATCAGCGGGAACGAGACAACATCAACGCTCGCGGCAGCAGCTGGTCGAGATGCCATGAAAGTGGCGGGGGTAACCGCCGACGATATCGATATGGTTATCGTCGCAACATTTTGTCCTGATCGACCGCTTCCTGCAACTGCATGCCGGGTGCAAGCACAATTAGGGATTAGCCGTGCCGCAGCCTTTGACATCGTGGCTGCGTGTAGTGGCTTCGTCTATGGGTTGACCATCGCCACGAGTTTGATCAAAACCGGGATGGCCAAACGCATATTGTTTTGTGCTGCAGATGTGGTGAGTCATTATGTTAATTGGCAAGACCGTAATACCTGTGTTTTATTTGGCGACGGCGCTGGCGCAGTGGTGATTGAAGCAACCGAGCAACCCTACGGCTTATTGTCGTCAGTAATGGGTGCCGCCGGGGACCGCGAAGATTTACTCATGGTCGAAGCGGGTGGGACTTGCATGCCGATGACTGCCGACGTCATTGCCCAAGGCAAACATTTTTTAACAATGAATGGCCGCGAAGTCTTCAAATTAGCGGTCCGTGCCATGGAAGAATCATCCCTCCAAGCGCTGGCGCAAGCCAATATGACCTTGGACGATATGCAACTCGTCATCCCCCACCAAGCCAACCGCCGCATCATCGAAGCCATCGCAGAACGCCTAAATGTCCCAATAGAACGATTCTTCATCAATGTAGAACGCTACGGCAACACATCTGCTGCCACAATTCCTATTGCCCTCACCGAAGCCGCAGACAGCGGTGCACTTCATCCTGGTGACCATGTCTTATTAACTGCTTTTGGGGGCGGTTTGACATGGGGGTCGGCAGTCGTACGCTGGGGCCACCCCACAAAGGAGTAACGCATGCGCCAGGCGTTTGTATTCCCCGGGCAAGGTGCTCAAACTATCGGTATGGGCTATGAGTTAGCCCAACATTACCCGGCAGCACGCGCCATCTATGCCATCGCCGATCAGGTCTTGGGATGGTCTGTCAGCGAACTCTGTTTTTCTGGTCCAGAAGCCCAACTCACCGCCACCGAAAACACCCAACCGGCCCTAGTCGCTACATCCCTCGCCGTACTGGCAGCCCTGGCCGGCGATATGGAGCAAATCGTCCCCTATACCTGCCAGCACGCCGTCGCCGTGGCCGGGCATAGCCTCGGCGAATATAGCGCCCTCGTGGCCGCCGGGAGTCTCACCCCAACTGCCGCCATCCAATTAGTCCGCCAACGTGGCGTGCTGATGGCCGCAGCCACCAGCGGATGCATGGCCGCAGTCATCGGACTCGACGACGACAGCATCGACCAAATTTGTCGCAGTGTTAGCACGCCTGCCGCCGCAGTGGTCGTCGCCAATTACAATTCCCCCGGTCAAACAGTAATCAGTGGTGCAGCATCCGCTATCGAAGCAGCGACCGAAGCACTCAAAGCCGCAGGAGCCAAACGGGTCATTGCCCTCAATGTCAGCGCCGCCTTCCATTCGCCATTGATGCACGACGCCGCCCAAGCCTTGGCAGCGCATGTGGCACTTACTACGATTCTGGCACCGGTAATCCCCGTTATCTCTAACATTACCGCCCAGCCATTACTTACCCCAGCAGACATCGCGAACGAATTACCTGCCCAAGTCGAATCGGCCGTACGCTGGGTCAGCACCATCCAATATTTGGTGGCTGATGGTGTCACCCATTTTGTCGAAATCGGCGCTGGGAATGTCCTTTCGGGGCTCATCAAGCGCATCGCCCCCGATGCCACCACGACCACGATTACCGATGTCGCCTCGCTCAATGCCTACCGTGCTCAAACCAACGCCTAACCACTACCACACAACCAATCCGCAGCGATGTTGATCCCTGCGGATTGGTTTGACATGCCGAGCACATTCGCGTAAAGATTACCATTGCCTGTCTCTTCAAAAAAATTGAGGGCTGCCAATAAATACCCAACAACGGCACGCCATCACATACAATCTGATCCACCGGTGGAGTGTTCGATGCCAACAACGCCCGCGTTGCCGGTGTCCAATAGGCAAACCGGTAGGTCACAATCATATAATCAGCTTCATACATCGCCATCTGCGTGGTTTTCATTCCCCAGGCCGAATAGCCGTCATTACTCACAAATCGTAAATCAGCACGGGTACGGCCATCGAGTTGGTATGTATGCGGAACGTCGTAGCTGTAACTTTCAATCCAGACCGTGGCCTTTGTTGGGGCGTGCACATTCAAATAATCAAATGCCTCGACATAGGTTTCGTTCCAGTACGTATGGTCCATATCAAGCCGGGCAGTGCCGGGGAGCCCGCCGATGCTTTCACTTAATACGAGAGTAAATGCGGCCACATCCGCACTCCATCGCGAATCGGCAATCCTACCATCAGCATCAACCCGAGCAACCAAATCCGCCAATCTACTTCATCTGTGGATTTTTTGATACACAGCACCCCTCGCGTCAACCCATACCCAGCCAGCACGGCCAACATCGGGAAGAAGGCCATAAACAGGCGCTCGTTGTCATAGACCGTAGTACTAAGCATCAACGCACACAGCGGCATCACGGCACTAATCACGATTAAATGTAGGTACGAGCGATGTGACGGCAACGCCACCACACTCCCCACCACCGCCACAATCAACATCACCAGTGGAGTCACCATCACCGCCATCACCGGCGCAAAATACCACGGTGGCGGTAACAACGATTGCCCCAAAAACCATTGCGGGATTTGCCAGTGTGCCACCGTAACCCACAACAAATAATCTGTTAGCCGCGTTGCGGTATCAACCCATAACCATGGCCACAATGCCACAAATACCACTACGGCAATCAGGCCACCCACCACCATCCGCCCCAACAAATACCCCCGCCGATCATAAATCAGCCAACATACAATAATTGTCGGCAACCCAAACGCTGCGTTGATTTTGGTGGCGATACCGACGTCCGCGACCAAGCAAAAAACAGCATCACCCACCATTCACGGCGATTGTGCATATGCCAAAAAATCCCGACGATATTAGCCAAACCCAGGCACATCGAGGGCCGCCACAAGCGCATGCATAAAAAACCGCGGCATGCAGAGCAACACAATCCCTGCCGCCAGCGCCACCCAGCCACCGACCACCCGCAATGAACTCACCACCACCACGGTCACCAGCATCGCTGATACCATCATGGCGGCAAATCGATATGCCCCTACCAGCCCCAAGGTTTTCACCAGCGGCGTCCCTACCAAGGCAAACCATAGCTTCACTACCGGCGGATGTTCGTGATTGTATTCCCAATACGCACTAATAATTGCCGGGTTGAGCAGCAATGAACCCTCGCGCCACAAGCGTGCCACCCATTCGTGATACGATGCCGCTGCCCGCATATAGGCCGGCTCATCCCATGTCAAGCCCAACGGAGCGACAGTCATCCAGAGCAATAACGCAACTCCAACAACCCCAATCACACTCACCCACAACGTTTGCTTTCGGTTGTTGTGGCAATCATCGAGGAGCTTCCTCGGTCATTCCAGTCTATTTGGAATATCCATCAATCTTGCCTCATTTAGCAATACCGACACCAATCAACGAAAAAAATCTGCATTCGCACACGCAGTGAATCGGAGCCAATTTCCTGTGCGCTAGCTCTTTCCATTCAGCCGGACCCGCAGAACTCATCTATAATTGTTCTGA
>CALQBW020000176.1 GCA_943328915.2 Singulisphaera sp. GP187
CCAATTACTGGCATGTCAACCAGCCCGGTCACTACTGATGGTAACGCACCATCCATTCCAGCGGCGACGATGATAACATCCACTGGCACGAGTAGGAGTTGACGTAATGGTTCAAACAAGCGATGTAATCCAGCCACCCCTACATCGGTTACCCGGTGGATATTACAGCCGAGTTCACGACAAACGGCGGCAGCTTCGTCTGCGGCAGGCAAATCACTGGTGCCAGCGGCAATAATACCTACTTCACCGCCTATTGTAGGCAATGTGCTGTTTGGTTGGGCGATAGTGATGATCCGATCGGCGGTGCCACGGCTGATCGTTGCGTGGTGAAAATGTGCAATGAGTAATTCTACGGTTTCTGGGTCGGGTCGACTGATCAAGACACGACCATGATGTGCAAGAATCCCGTCAGCGATGGCGATGGTTTGTGCGGGTGTTTTGCTGGCGGCATAAATAACTTCTGGCATTCCCGTACGCTTTTGCCGCAATAAATCGATGGTCGCGAAGGTATCGAGATGTAATAGAGCCTCACTCATCCAATCACTCCTTCACGTGTTTCACCAAATGCAGTCGCACCAATGCCAATTAATAACCCAATCAACCCTATGAGTTGGAACGGCGCAATTTGTTCGTGGAACAAAAAAAAGGCCAAAATAGCTGACCCGACCGGTTCACCCAATAATGCGATTGTGACTAGTAGTGCTGACAAATGGCGCATGGCAAAATTAATCGACGTATGGCCCAAGAGCTGTGGTCCGATGGCAAGGGCTGCCAGGATGAGCCATGCGGTAGGTGTCGCTGGCAGTGAGTAATTACCAAAACCTATGCTCGCAACAAGCAATACGATTGCAGCACTGCCATACGTCATCCAGATGTATTGGAGCAACGGGACATCGTGGCGCAAACTGCGCCCCACCAAAAAATAGGCTGAGCCACTGATGGCGCCGAGGAGCGCCAATCCGTTGCCGAGCCAGGGGTTGCTGGCACTCGTCTGTTGGTGGTCGCTCAACGCAATCAGTATTGAGCCAATAATGGTCAATGCCATGCCCGCAATGCGCCAGCGATTGAGTGATTCTTTCAGCAAAAATCGAGCTATCACGCCAACCCATAATGGCGTCGTGGCGACTAATGCTGCCGAAGATGCCACTGTGGTGTATTCGAGCGATTGAATCCATGTGGCAAAATGTATTGCTAAACAAATACCAGAAATAATCGCGAAACCTGCATGACGTGAAGAAATTGTTGTCGTCCATATTTGACGTCGCCATGCCACAATCAAACTCAAAATACTCGCAGAAATTCCAAGGCGAGCTGCGGCAATGACCAGCGAAGGAATATGGTCTGCTTGAGCATACCGAATCAAAATAGATGCAGAGGCGATGACAATAATCCCTAAGGTTAGGGTAATTGCTGCTGTCAAACGTATCTTTGAAGTCGAATTCTTCATCATGGTTCATTGTACCATTTTGTATTGCGAATGGTTATTCAACGATTTGCATTTATTCCTTTGAAAAGCATGCGTTAGAACTGATTTCGCTTAATTTGTAGTAAATGAACTGTATCATCGCAAAATTTTTAAAAAAAAGACAGGAAGATTGCTATAATACTTCTCAAACACAAAAGGAATCTTCCGTGCGTATTTTGATGATTTCGTGGGAATATCCCCCACATATGGTGGGCGGGCTTGGTCGCCATGTCGCTGACCTCGCTCCCCGCCTCGCAGCTGATGGAATTGAACTTACTATTTTGACTACTTGGGCAGCGGGAGCTTCTCAACAACAGACCGTTGCGCCAAATCTACATGTCTTTCGGGTACCAATCATGGAACGGTCTGTCGACATCGTGGCGCGTATTGGTGACGCCACTGAAACGTTTCTGCAGGTCGCCCACCATATCTGGCACACAACCGGCGGCTTTGATATCGTTCACGTCCATGATTGGTTGCTCGCAGATGTTGCCATCACGCTCAAACACCACTATCAGCGGCCATTAGTCGCTACTATTCACGCAACTGAACGTGGGAGAATGCGAGGGGATATTTCTTCCCCTGAATCATTGGCTATTGATACCATAGAATGGCGATTGACTTATGAGGCGTGGCGTGTCGTGGTTTGCTCTTATTTCATGGTGACGCAATTGATGAGTGATTTTAGTTTGCCACTCGACAAAATCGACATGATTCCCAATGGGGTTGTCATGCCATCCATGCCTCATGACAATGCAGCACAACGCCTTATGTTTCGCCAACGGTACCAACCGAATGATGCCCCATTGTTGTTTGGTATTGGCCGCTTAGTCTTCGAAAAAGGCTGGCATGTGTTGATTCGTGCGTTGGCAAAATTACGCTTTGCTTACCCTGAAGCACGTTTAGTCTTGGCGGGGGTTGGTGAATATCGTAGTGAACTCGAACGTAATGCACGGGAGTTGGATGTGTTTGATGCAGTGACGTTTACGGGGTTTATAGCCGATTTCGAGCGTAATGGATTGTATGCAAGTGCCGATATTGCGGTATTCCCATCGTTATACGAACCGTTTGGGATTGTGGCGCTCGAAGCAATGGCTTTGCGTTGCCCCGTTGTAGTTAGTGATACCGGGGGATTACGTGAAGTGGTAAGTGCAAACCGCACCGGTATTTTGGTTGATTCTGATAACGCTGAATCGTTGGTTGCTGGTCTGAAATATACGCTTGATCATCATAATTTGACTCATCAACGCATAGAATCAGCCTTTGAAGAAGCTCGGATCACCTATGCATGGGAGACAATAGCAGCTGGGACAGCTGCGGTCTATGGGCGAGTTGTTGCGGATTGGCAAAAAGGGAGTTGGGGTACGAATAAATAATTTAGGCTTGGAAACACAAAACACACCGTCCGCTTTATGCGGACGGTGTGTTTTGTGTTTCCTATGTCATACATTTCGCATGACATAGGGGCAATTGGCAGTCAAATTACTTGGCTGCTTCAAGCACTGCTTGGGCAGCTGCCAAACGGGCAATGACGACGCGGTATGGGCTACATGAGACGTAGTTGAGCCCCGTGTTGTGACAGAACTTGACGCTGGCTGCTTCGCCACCGTGTTCGCCACAGATACCGGTTTTCATGCCGGGGCGGGTGCTACGACCACGTTCCACCCCCATCTTGACCAATTGGCCAACGCCTTCTTGGTCGAGGACTTGGAAGGGGTCTTCGGGCAAGAGTTTTTGTTCGACATACTTGGGCAAGAAGCGTCCAGCATCGTCGCGGCTCATACCAAAAGTGGTCTGGGTCAAGTCGTTGGTACCGAATGAGAAGAATTCGGCTTCTTGGGCGATTTTGTCGGCAGTCACACAGGCGCGGGGTAATTCGAGCATGGTCCCAACCATGTACTCGAAATCGATACCGCTCTCCGCTTTGACTTCTTGGGCGACCCGGACCACGATGGCTTTTTGGATGCGCAATTCGCTGACATCGCTGACCAACGGAATCATCACTTCGGGCAATACCGTGATACCACGTTTCTTGACGGCCACGACGGCACGGAAGATGGCACGGGCCTGCATTTCGGTGATTTCGGGGTACTCAATACCCAAGCGGCAGCCACGGAAGCCCAACATGGGGTTGGATTCGCGTAAGCTTTCGACTTTGTTTTTGAGCAATTCGCCGCTGATACCCATCTTGGCTGCCAATGCTTCGATTTCGTGGTCGCCATGTGGCAAGAACTCGTGCAAGGGTGGGTCAAGGGTACGGATGGTGACTGGGAAGCCGTCCATTTCGGTAAACAAACCTTCGAAGTCTGCTTGTTGCAATGGTTCGACCTTGGCTAAGGCCGCTTTGCGCTCGTTCAACGACGACGCCACAATCATCTGCCGGATGGCATCGATGCGATCGCCTTCAAAGAACATGTGCTCGGTACGGCATAATCCAATTCCTTGGGCACCAAACATGCGGGCTACGCGGGCATCGGTGGGGGTGTCGGCGTTGGCACGCACACCCATGGTGCGTACTTCGTCGGCCCAGCCGAGGAACTTGAAGAGGTAGCCATACAACACGGATTGTTCGGGCTTGAGTGTGCCTCGGATGACTTGGATGACTTCTGATTCGCTGGTATTGATTTGGCCGTTGTAGACGGTACCGCTATGACCATCGACGGTGATGAAATCACCTTCTTTGATGGTCACATCACCAACGGTAAAGACACCCTTGTGATAGTCGACATCGATATCGCCACAACCACAGACGCAGCACTTACCCATTTGGCGGGCAACTACGGCGGCGTGGCTGGTCAAACCACCACGGGCAGTCAAAATTGCAGCGGCAGCAACCATGCCGTGGAAGTCTTCGGGGGCGGTTTCGGTTCGGACCAAAATCACCACTTCGCCTTTTTCGGCCCATTCAGCGGCGCGATCGGGGTCAAAGCAGACTTTACCGCTGGCGGCGCCAGGACCGGCAGCCAAGCCAGTGGCGAGCTTTTGGGCAACGGTGGCTGATTTGGCATCAACAATCGGGAAGAGGAATTGGTTGAGCATTTCGGGCTTGACACGGCCGAGGGCGGTCTTCTTGTCGATGACGCCTTCTTCGACCAAGTCAACGGCGATACGTACTGCGGCCATGCCAGTGCGCTTGCCGTTTCGGGTTTGCAGCATCCACAATTTGCCGCGCTCGATGGTGAACTCAACGTCTTGAACGTCTTTGTAATGGGCTTCGAGTTTGCGGGCAATTTGCAAGAATTCTGTGGATGATTTGGGGAGTTCTTTGGCCATTTGGGTGATGGGTTTGGGGGTACGGATACCGGCAACCACGTCTTCACCTTGGGCATTGACCAAATATTCACCAAACATCTCGTTTTCGCCGGTGGCGGGGTTACGGGTAAATGCAACGCCGGTGGCGCTGTCATCGCCCATGTTACCAAACACCATGGTTTGCACGTTGACGCCGGTACCAATATTATCAGGAATCTTTTCGATACGGCGATAATCGATAGCTCGCCGACCCATCCATGAATTGAAGACTGCCATTATGGCCATTTCAAGTTGGACGTTGGGGTCTTCGGGGAAGTCATGGCCGGTATCTTGCTTGATGAGCACTTTGAATTTGTTGGCAATATCGGTGAGCTCGGAAGCCGACAAATCAGTATCGGCGCGGTTCTTGCCCTTGGCATCGTTCATAACATGCTCGAGCTTTTCGCCATCG
>CALQBW020000177.1 GCA_943328915.2 Singulisphaera sp. GP187
CAGTCAATTTTCATGTCATCAAAATAGCGCCATACCAGTTAATGATCACGCATCCGCACATACCAAAAATGCGGTAAATCGACGTGGGTAACGGTGCCTTGATACCCAAACCCATTACCCAAAAGCACTTGTTGTGAAGCGGTATTGCTGGTCAACGTATAGCCCACCAGCCGAGGCAACTTGAGGACGGTATCGGCGTAATTGAGCACCGTGGTCACCATCATCGTGGCCATCCCTTGCCGCCAAAAATCAGGCACCACACCATACAACAATTCAATGCTACCAGCACCACCAATAGTGGTCGGTTTGAGGCCGGCATAACCCGCAAATGTGTCATGGTCATCAAAAAAAAGCCATGTGCCGTAGCCCAACGTTTGCCAGCGCGTGACATTGGTGGCCACAATCTGTGCGATGGCGGCAGCGCTCAATGGCAAGCCATCAGCGCTAAGCCAACGCATCGCTCGCGGGTCGGCATAAATACGCGCCAACAACGGGGCATCGTCTGAATGTATGGGACGGTGGTACATACGTTGTTCCTCACAAAAACCACACAAAAAACCACCACCGTGCATTTGCACAGTGGTGGTGTACAACAATCAACAATTAGTTGACGGTCAAGGTGCCCACCATACCGCCGCCCAAATGAGCGGGGTAGGTGCAGACGTAGGTGTAGGTACCGGCGGCTGGGGCGGTGAACTCGATGGTGGCGCTGGCGCCTGGGGCCAACAAGGCGCTGCTGGCAATGATGTTGGCTTTGTCAGCGGGCAGATAGCCAGCGGCTTCGCCAGCGGCGCCGGCGGCTTCGTCGACAGCAGCTGCGACATCTTCACCACCGTTAACCAACACGAAGTTGTGGCTCAAGGCGGTCGAATTGTTCTTGAAGGTCAATGACACCTTCTCGCCGGCCTTGGCGGTCAAAGTGATGGGGGCAAATGCCAAGTTCTCACCATCTGAACCAACGGTCAAACCACCACTGGCCGCGCCACCTTTGCTGCCACAGGCGGCAAGGACGAATGCGCCAACCAACAACACACCCAAAGCGATTTTGCGAACTGAGATCTTCATGGTGAACTAACTCCTCGTTACGTTAATGTTCTATCCTGTTTGCACAGTACGTGTATATTATCACAATCTCGTCTATTGTCAAAAGGACCACAGTACCAATTGAAAATTGCGCGTGCCTCTGCGCCCTCGGCATGTCTTAACATGCATGGTCGAGACGCAACATGTTGTGTTTCTACCGCATAATTAGCGGTGTAAACGCCAAAATATCAATGCGGGGACGGCGCACCACAATCCAATCGCCACGATTCACCTTGGCCGTGCCCAGTTTTTTTGCCAAATCAGGGGCTGTGGCATGGGTTCGCACTCCCACCGTACCACCACCAATATCAAGCACTAATTCACAATAGAGCGACTGGTAGGGTAGTGGCGTCGTAGGCGATTCCCATACAGCAACCTCTTGAACTTGGCCATAGACCAACGGAACCCCTACTGGTGAATCCACATCCATCAACCCGCGACGATAGGGTACGGATTGCAACATGAATTGGCACAACAACAACACCAACTTGGCCGAGCCCTGTTTACCGACATGCGCCAAATCAACCAAGTGGTGACGGTCAACCACCGGCAACTTCTCCAGCAACGGATTTGCCGCCTGATCGGGTGGGTGAGGCGGACTCAAGACAATCGTCGGCAAGTAGCGCCGGCCATCGTGGTGGCGCTCGCCCTCGATGAGTTGGCTAAAGTGGCACGGCAAATCAAGCGCGTCGTAGGCAGCAAACAACATGATTATGGCGCCTTTGCACTGATTGCCTCACGAACGGCAGCCACGAATACCGCTGGTTGAAACGGGCTTACGACGAGCAATAAACCATTGATACGACTAATCGCCACGAGGCAATCGCGGTCACTTGCGAGGCATTGGTATTGTCCATATAATTTACTGATGAACAATCCTTGATACCCAAACACCCCCACATTGGTGGCCCAGCGCACATGGCGCATTTCGACAGTCAGGGGCAATCGCGTAATCGCGGTAATTTGCGCAAATGACACACGAATATCGCGCCACCATTTGCGCCGAATAACTATTTGATCTGCGTGCACTTCGAGTTGGGTCGACTGACCTGCCCACATCCACCAGGTGATACACAATACGAATGCGGACAGTACGCCCGAAACAACCGCACCATAAAAAGCAATCTCATAACGCACTAACCCGCTCAAGGCAAGAAACAAGCCAGGCAGCGTTAATGCCCCGCCTACAAAAATCAACCGTTGCGTCATCTGTTGGGCATAGGGGTCAAGTAGGGCAGATTCATAGATTTGTGCCATCTGAATGGGCTTTCTTGGTTATTGGATCCAGTTGGCTTATAGTACCATAGCCGAGCTATCCTTGACCATCAACAACCGCACCGGGTATACTACCGATATATACTTACATTCATTAGGAACAACATGGCGGCATATTTAATTAGCGTGTCCAACCACGACGATGCCCATACCACCGCACTCTATCTCATCAGTGGTGCGCTGGATAATGACGCAATTACGCGCTTGACCACACAATTGTTGTGTGATCCCGTCATTCAACAGGCTGCGTGGTATGATTTGGCAGCGCCAACGATTGATCAGATCGTTGCTGAAGGCTATGAAATTGCCTTTCGGCCCGGCGTGACCGACAATGAAGCCGAAAGTATTGCCATTGGGGCTCACCGCTTGGGGATTACCGGGATTGCCCAAATCCGCACACTGCGTCGCACCCTCGGCAGTACCCCTGCATACAATGAACTCATTCAAATGCGCTGGCCGATTGCTGCACAACAGACCACTAACCGTCGTGATTTGTATTTGCAGCTGCTTGACACACCCCCGCAACGGTCTGCCCATATTGCCATCGTCCCAATTCGGACGCTGGATGACGCTGCATTGCTGACCCTCAGCCAAAAAAGTCTCCTGGCCCTTGATCTCGCCGAAATGCGGACTATCCAGGCCTATTACCAAGGCATCGACCGCGACCCCAGTGATGGCGAGCTCGAGACGATCGCCCAAACCTGGAGCGAACATTGCTCGCACAAAACATTCAAAGGGCTGGTGCATTATAGCGGAATCGATCACGATATCCCACTCGCACAACAGGCACTCCACCCCGCCTTGGTGGGGCTCGGAACCCATGCCGAAATCGATAGTTTGATACGCACCTATCTCATGCGGGCTACCACCGCCACCGCACCACAGCTACGCAACCTGAACTTGATTTCGGCATTTGTCGACAATGCGGGGATTGTGGCGTTTGATGACGAATATGAATTGTCGTTCAAAGTCGAGACCCATAATCACCCCTCTGCCTTGGAGCCCTTTGGAGGCGCAAACACGGGCATGGGTGGGGTATTGCGTGATGTATTGGGGGTATCGGCGCAACCGATTGCCGCGACCGATGTATTTTGCTTCGGGCCAATCGATGGCAAAATCGATGACCTCGGTGGCCAGGTATTGCCGCCGCATCAAGTAAGCATTGGCGTCATTGCCGGTGTCCAAGATTATGGCAACAAAATCGGCGTGCCGATTGTCAACGGCGCCGTCTATTTCGACCCCGGTTATATTGCCAACCCATTGGTATTTTGTGGCACGGTTGGACTCGCCCCTCAAGGCAAACATCCCCGCAATATCGGCGTGGGTGATGTGATAGTGGTACTCGGCGGGCGCACCGGGCGTGACGGCATCCATGGGGCGACTTTTTCGTCGATTGAACTCACCCATACCACTGCCCAGGAAGCAGGCAGTGCAGTGCAAATTGGTGATCCCATTACCGAAAAAAAGCTCATCGATGTAGTCATCCAAGCCCGTGACGCCGGCCTCTATAGTGCCATCACCGATTGTGGCGCCGGTGGGTTGTCATCGGCCATCGGCGAGATGGGCGAACAAACCGGTGCACGAGTGGAATTATCACACGCTCCCTTGAAATATGCCGGCTTGCAACCATGGGAAATCTGGCTCTCCGAAGCGCAAGAGCGCATTGTCATGGCCGTACCCCCGCAGCATCTCGCTGCGTTATTCGCTTGTTGCGTCGCCGAAGAAGTCGAAGCAACCGCAGTAGGCACCTTTGATGGTAGCAGACGCTTAGTGGTCACGCACCACGATTTGGTCCTCGTCGATATTGCCATGCAGATGCTCCACGATGGGCGGCCCCAACGCGTGCTTACGGCCACGTGGCAACCACCCACAATCCCCGCTCCTCAATGGCAGGCAATGAGTCATACGGCAATTTTGCACGCATTGTTGGCGCATCCCAATATCGCGAGCCGGGCCCAAATCATTCGTAGCTACGATCACGAAATCCAAGGGCGTACCGTCGTCAAACCACTCGTCGGGGCGGCCAGCGATGGTCCCGGCGATGCGGCGGTATTGCAAATACGCCCCGACGCCATGCAAGGGGTGGCGATTGGGTGTGGCATGGCGCCGCAACTCAGTCAATTCGACCCCTATTGGATGGGGCTAGTTGCGATTGACGAAGCGCTCAGAAATATCGTGGCTGTCGGTGGCGACCCGCGCGCCTGTACGATTTTGGACAATTTTTGTTGGGGCGACCCGCGCCAACCCGACCGCATGGGTGGGCTGACCCGTGCGACGGCAGCTTGTTATGATGCGGCATTGGCCTATGGCACGCCGTTTATCTCGGGCAAAGATTCGCTCAATAACGAATACCGCACCGCCACCGGCCAACGTATTGCCATCCCTGGCACGTTGCTTATATCGGCGATGGCGTATCATCCCGACATCCGTCATGCCCAGACAAGCGACCTCAAGCAAGCCGGGAATGCCCTCTATGTTGTCGGGACCACCAACAATGCCATGGCAGGCTCACACGCCTGTATGGTGGCAGGGGTGCCTGCGCGTGCCGATTGGCAACTCCCGCGTGTCGATTTAGCGCTCGCTCCACGCCTGATGGTGCAATTGCACCATGCCATCCACGCAGGATTGACGGTGGCTTGTCACGATATCAGTGAGGGTGGGCTCGCCGTCGCTGCCGCCGAAATGGCGCTGGCAGGGCGCCTGGGTCTGCATATCGACCTCGATGC
>CALQBW020000178.1 GCA_943328915.2 Singulisphaera sp. GP187
CGGCATGGCGCGGGCAATGCGCAAGGCGTGAGCGACTGGGTCTTCGCCAAAAACAATCCCGTCGGCTTCGGCGACCCGTTGCGTTTCGCGCAGGGCCTCGGTCAACAACAGAACGGCTGCAGGGTCGGCGAGGAGTGGTCCCATCGCCACACCACTTATGGTCGTGACGGCACTCATGGCTGCCACAAAAACTGCTTTGCTCCAAACCGCCGCTCGTCCGTCAGCCACCACACTGGTCTGGATGCCGGCTTGGGTACATGCTTGCGCGAGGGCGAGTGCCAGCGGCGATGCGACGTGGGGTGTGAGCGGCCCATAGCTGAGCCGCACGGGTTCTATGCCACTGCGGATGACCCCGGGGGCTTCGATGCTCAGTTCGCCATAAATCAGCCCCGCCAACGTCCGTTCAGCACCATAGAGTGCCGAAACCTGGGCATATGCCTGGATACCGTTTTGTAGGGTCAAAAACTGCGTCCGTGCTCCGACAAGTGGCGCGGCCTGCGGCAATACCGTAGCCAAATCATAGTTTTTGGCCGCCACAATCACCACATCAGCCACCCCAACAACAGCGGGATCTTCACCAATCCATGCAGGGTGCGCCACCCATGTTTCGCTAGGAGCCTGGATCGTGACGCCGTGTGCCTTCATGGTATCTGCATGGGCTCCGCGGGCAATCAACGCCACCGGATGCCCAGCTCGACTCAAGCAGGCACCGAGATAGCCTCCGACTCCACCCGCACCGAGGATTGCAAATTTCATAGATCCACCGTGAGGCGTTGATGTGCTTGATTGAGCGTCATTCGGACGGTCTCGCCTTGTTCACGCCACTGTACTGTGCCCGTGGCTTCATCCTCCCGATTGACCACTATCGGCACGAGAGTGCGTTTCTGGGCATCACGCAACAGCTGCACCAGGCTCCGCTCGCGCATTTCGCACACTGCCATCACCCCCAACGCCCGCATGCCGTGGGCAACATGTAAGGCGTAGGTATACGCATTCGCATCTTGGGGGATGACCATCACCCCTCGGGATTTGGGCAATTGCGGGGCAGGCGCAGTCAATACCACCCGCTCGAGGCCGTAGGCAAAACCGACGGCGGGAGTGGCTTGTTTGCCACCCAAAGCGGTCACTAATTCATCGTAACGCCCGCCGCCACAGAGTTGCAGGCCGTTGGGAGCATCGATTTCGAACATCATGCCGGTGTAATAGTGCAAGCCACGCCCTAACCCAAAATCGAGGGTCACGCGGTCGCTATCGACGCCGTGCAACGGCAGCAACGCAATCAATGCTTTAAGCTGCGCCACGCCCGGGTCGGGCAAATCATAGCGGTGAATCAAGTCAACCAATGCCGCGATTGCAATGTCTGGGGTGGCACGGATGGCACTGAGTTCTGCCAAAAACGTAATCGCCCGCTCGACGGTGGCATGTTGGTCGCTGGTGCGCATGGTGCGCACCAGACGCCGCACGATTTCTTCGGGGGGGCGGGTGCCAAACTGCAGATTTACGCCAATCGAACGCAACGTATGCAGCAAGAGTTCTTCGGCTTGGGCATCATCGAGTCCCGCCAAAATCGCGGTATCGAAGCCTTGGCTCTCGCCGTCCATTTCGCTCAGCAACGCATCGCGTACCGCATCGACGCCGCGACTACGCATGCGTTCGAGGCTCCAGGTCAGCACACTGCGGGTGCGTTCGCTCAGCCCCAGCGAGCCCAGCAGACTGCGAATGATGCCGATATGGCCGAGATTGACGTGGTAATCATCGATACCCACTTGCGCCAAACCGGCGCAGGCCAATCCAAGTACTTCGGCATCACCACGGGGTGACGGCGCGCCTATCATTTCGACCCCGAGTTGGGTGAATTGGCGCCATGTTCCGCGTTGGGGGCGCTCGTAGCGAAAGACGGGACCGGTATAACAGAGCCGCAATGGCATGGGATGGTCAGAGAATTTATTGGCGATAAAAGTCCGCAAGACCGACGCGGTCCATTCGGGACGCAAGGCGAGATCACGACCATTAAAGGGAAATTCGTAGATTTTGCCGACGAGTTCTTCGCCTAATTTGCGCATATATAAATCGCGATGCTCGAGGATGGGCAAATCGATGGCCTGATAGCCATGCAGGGCGAGTAATTGCCCGATTTGGTGAGCGATATATTGCTGGCGTGCCCAATCTTCGGGCAAGATGTCTCGCATCCCACGAACTGCATCGACGATATGGTCCACGAGGTTACCTCTTTTGCAAAACTACTACCGGTATTTTAACACGCCCTACCCTGCGGTACGTTCAACAATGGCGCCGAACATACGCAAGGGCGTTGCCCTGTGCTTTCAATTACCGCCCCGTTGGGGCTAGGGCTCCCCATGAATGGCGCCGAATGCAATATGCTATTTATCTCGCACAGGGCACGCAGATTATCTTTTTCTCGCACAGGGCGCGCAGAGGACGCAGAAGCAACCCAACGTCATTCCATGACCATGGGCGTGGAATCTCTACGACTGGCCAAACGATATATGCCGGTCTATACGAGATGCCCAGTGGCTCACGCAGAGGCACGGAGGCGCGGAGGCAACCCAACGTCATTCCATGACCATGGTCGTGGAATCTCGAGGTGTTTTCAATTTTTCATTATCAATTTTCAATTGTACGTGGGGGATGTTTTTGTGTGGGTTTGGTAATGCTGCTGTAATGGTCGCTGACGAAAATAGGACCAGATCCGTACAACAAAAGGAGTACACCATGTGGAATCGCATCTTGATCGCAACGATTTTGGTTGGACTGGTGAGTGCATTTACCACGTCGTATGCCGCCAACAGCGATGACTCCTCCGACGACATTTCTCCAGCGGCAGTCAAAGCACTAGAAAGTCATGATTATGAGCAAATCGCACTTGCTCTTTTTTCGGCGCAAACACCGGCAGATATTGCTGCCTTGACACCAGAATTCGAACGGCTGCAAGCCAAAACAAAACCAGGCACCCGCAATCGCAACTCATCACTCTCCATATCTGATTGGATTTATGCCAGCGAATTAGCCATAAAAATTGCCAACGACCAAAAACTAAGCAACAAAATGAAAATGGATACCTATCTACGCCTTCAAAAAGGAGATGTACTGCTGCGCCGTACTGGAGTGCTGGGGTGCAAAAAGTGGATTGTGGTACCGCTCTGTCAGTTTTGGGCATTTATGTACGAGCATTCAGGAATTTATTATGGGTACCGCACCCAAAAATATCCTGAAGTATATGAATCAACGAGTAATGGGGGGGTACAATTTACCAACATTTCCACTTGGCGTGAAAAAAATCTATATGTTGGCATGCATAGAAGCACAATCGAAGTCAACAAAATTGCCGCAGTGTTCGAACAACTCATCAACAAAT
Organism: Singulisphaera sp. GP187; assembly: GCA_943328915.2. Lineage (GTDB taxonomy): Bacteria > Chloroflexota > Chloroflexia > Chloroflexales > Roseiflexaceae > UBA965. The sequence continues at coordinate 3,377 of CALQBW020000178.1, forward strand.
ATGGTGCGAAAAGGCAAACACCCTATAACTATAATTTGGCAAACAAATATACCGACAAAGCACTCTATTGTTCGCAACTCGTCTGGAAGTTTTATCTGATGCTCGGCATGGACGTCGATAGCAATGATCCGATGTACGCCGCGTGGCTCCGCCTGATGTACGGCACTACCGTGGGCAATTATGTCAGCGCCAACGCCGTTGCCCCAGATGAAATAGGGCTCTCGTCCAAACTTATCCGCGTCGCCACGGGATGGAATAATTGATCATCTTCATCCACTCTCACCGCTTTCTTTGCATGACGGGTAAATATAACAAGGAGCTAGATTATGCGTTGGTTTATTCTGATATGTGTGTTCTTCTTATGTAGTTGTGGTGCATTACAAGTTTTACCAATTACCGTGCCTGCTACACCGGTCTACGTAATAGCAGGACGGGATGGTGCAGTCGGCTATGGTCACACGGCTATTTCGCTAGTTAATCGTGTGAATTGGCAAATTATGGGTAATCGAAATCTGTCGACCAGTTACATCGAAAGTGGCACACATACGCCGTCGGATGTGTGGATCGGTTTTGCAGGTGATACGAATAAAGACAAATACATCGTCTCGAAAATAAGTTACGACCTCGCCCACCAAACCGATTACATCACATGCATGGAGCCCCGCGCCATCCACCGCTATCAAGATTCAATTATTGTGTTGTGTCAAGATCGCGGATTTGTTACTGTCGCAATGCGCATCCGTATGAGTGATGGCAAAGTCCTTGCCCAACGCGAACTCACCACGCATTGGGGTGATATGTTTTTTGATAATAGCTTCCTCATTGGTGATGAAGTAGTCGTGCAAGGAGGGAGCCATACTGCCCCAGCCGACAGCCCACCTGAGCTGCAAGTACTCGATGCGACCACCCTTACCCAAAAACGACTCATCCCCAATCAGGCGTTAGTCGGAATCGCCGAAGCGCTTGTGCATGGCGACACCGTCTACATCCTCAATACCATCAGTGATTATTCTGCCGAAGCACATCTCCCTTTTGCCGATATCTACACCTTCCATGCCGGTGACGCGCAGTTTATGCCGATGCCGCCTGTCGCCCGCGCCCCACAACAGGGCGTAATCGTCGGCAATTATCTCTATACCTTGCACAATACCTGGCCCGCGCTTAAACAACTCGACACCACCAAGATTTTTATCTACAAAACCGATTTAACGACCTGGCAGACCACGCATTGGGAATACGATTATGACACCTGGAACCATATTTCTGACATTGCGGCTATCGACGGCCACATCATGCTTGCCAATTACTGGCGCGAGCAAACGAACGACGAAGGCTTGTACGAACTCGACCCGCAGACTGGTACGCTGACCCAACGCGTAGCAATCCCCGGGGCCTCTTTGGTGATTGATACAGCAAACCAAGGATCGTAATCAGGCAGCAACACGACAAATGTGGCATAATGGGTAAAGTTTAGCGGGCGATTTGAGCGACAATCAATTTTCGGTTTGCCGTGATAGTCAGAACGTGCTATACTGCCAAAAGTTTATGTATACCAATGTACCGTTGGTATGACGTGTAGTAATTTGACAAAGGACGACTGCGTTATGTCGCAACAGATTATGGACGCCATTGAGTCGCGTCAATTCAAATCCGATATTCCTGAGTTCCGCGAAG
>CALQBW020000179.1 GCA_943328915.2 Singulisphaera sp. GP187
CATAGGTCATCACCGTCGAGGTCTGGATGAGGTGCCCCACATTGGGCACAGCGCGTAGGGTCGAAGCGGCATCGTCGGCCGTAAACGCAATCATGTCGATCGCCACATCAAACGACCGTGTCTTGAGCAGCGCTTCAAAGGCCGCCCGATCACGGCGATCACCCAAAAGCACCTCGACATCACTAGGTGGACCATCAACGCGTTGGCCGCGGTTAAAGATGGTAACTTTGTGCCCCTCACGCAACAATACGCCCACGATGGCCCGACTAATGTTGCCCGTCCCCCCGATAATCAATACATGCATGACCGCTCACTTTCTTTTTTTGTAAAAACAGTGCCGCGCCAGACGTGAATAAGAGCGGCAGTTGATTACTTCAGCGGCGAGTAGACAGTAGAGCGCAACAGCACACTGTCGAGCTTTGCTACCAAAATCCCATCCACTTCGCTGTCGGCCTTGGCTTTCTGCCAGACGGGGTCGCTCCGGAAGCCAGCCCACGATGCGTCGTACGTCGCTTGCGACACATGCGCCAACAAATAAACCAAGTCGCCGTGCAATTCGTGGCCACCTTCGGGAATCCAATACGCCACTACCGTCATGCCATGCTTGCGAAACAAGTGGTCGGTGTGCACTGCAAAGCGGCGGTGCATCGATTCTTCTTTGCCCGGGTTGGCCCAATAGGTACGTAATTCATACAACATGGCATACCTTCTTTGCTTGCGCGGCGCTAGGAGTTACCAGCGCCACATACGTCATTCTTAGCCGATGACTGCCTTGGCAAACCGCGCCATGCCTTCACGAATCAAGGCATTACTGGTGGCGTACGACATGCGGATAAATCCAGGTGCGCCAAAGGCTGATCCCCCTACGACGCCGATATGGGCGTGGTCGAGCATAGCCGCCGCGAATTCTTCGTCGCTGTGGCAAGTTACGCCGCATGCCAACGGTTTACCCAGCAACCCGCTGATGTCGGGGAACACATAAAACGCGCCGTCGGGCATGTTCAATGATACACCCGGAATCGAAGTAAGTAATTCCCCAATCAAATCACGCCGTTCTCGGAAGGCCGCCACCATGCGTGAGACTTCAGCGCCCATGTCCACCGTGCCATCATAGGCCGGCAACACTGCTGCTTGCGTGATGGACGAGGTGTGCGACGTCGAATGGCTCTGGATGCCTTTGATGGCATCGATGATTGCTTGAGGACCCGCCACAAAACCCATCCGCCAACCAGTCATGGCAAAGGCTTTGGATGCACCATTGATGACAAGAGTTTGCGGTGCCAAATCGGGAGCAACTTGCAGCCAGCGGGCGTATTTGGTATAAATGATGGCGTCGTAGATTTCGTCGCTCATCACCACAATCTGGGGGTGCTGACGAATCACGGCAGCGATGGCCGCCAAATCGTCTGCCGAATAAACCGCACCGGTCGGATTGGATGGCGAATTGAGCACCAATACCCGGGTGCGTGGGGAGATGGCAGTGGCGAGTTGAGCGGCGGTCATGCGGAACCCTTGGGCCTGGGTTGTTTCGACAATCACCGGGGTGGCTCCCGAGAGTTTGGCTTGGTCGACGTAGCTCACCCAGTATGGTGCCGGAATGATGACTTCATCGCCTTCGTCACACAACGCCAAAAAAGCCAGGAACAAGGCTTCTTTGGCGCCATTCGTCACCGAAATTTGGTTGGCGGTATAGGGCACGCTACTTTGGCCACTGACGCGGTCAGCAATTGCTTTGCGCAACTCAGCCGGTCCACCAATCGGCGTATATTTGGTTTGATTCGTTTCGATGGCCTTTATCCCCGCTGCTTTGAGGGCATCGGGGGTGGCAAAGTCAGGCTCACCGGCGCCAAAAGATATTACGTTAATTCCTTGGGCTTTGAGTGTGGCGATTTTTCCTCCCAACGCCGTAGTTGCCGATGGGGTCAACCTGCTCAGTCGATTACTCAAGCGCACTTGGCTCATGACATTTCCTCTTTCGGGTTTTTGTTATATGACTAGCGCCACACCGCGCCCAGCAACAATTTCACCAACCACCGTCAACGTCAACCCCACCTGCTGGGCATCGGCCAGCAAAGCCGCCAGCGCCGCTGGTGCCACCGCACACAATAATCCACCCGACGTCTGGGGGTCGACGGCGATATCGAGCAAACTAGGTGGCACATCGGCCGCGAGGTGCAACGTACCATCAGCCAGCAGATGCATGCGATTGCGTGCCAGCCCGCCGGGGACGATTCCGGCATCTGCCAAGGCCCGTACCGTCGGTAGCAACGGTAATTGGCTGGCATAAATGCGCATTGCCACGTTGCTGTCCCGCACCATTTCGCTGGCATGCCCGAGTAAGCCAAACCCGGTAATATCCGTCATGCAGACCACCCCATGGCGCATAGCGACTTGGGCGGCGCTGGCGTTGAGTTGCTTCATCGAGGCCACCGCTGCCGCATAGGCTTGGGGGTCGACTTGGTTGCGTTTGGCTGCGGTGGTGATAATGCCCGTCCCGAGGGGTTTACTGAGTACCATGATGTCACCAATATGGACATCGCTTTTACGAGCAACGCGGGCAGGATCAATCATCCCCGTCACGCACAAGCCGTATTTGGGTTCGGGGTCCACAATAGTATGTCCACCGGCGACAACCGCACCTGCAGCGGCCACTGCATCGATGCCCCCTTGCAAAATTTGGCTGGTAATTGAAGCCGGCAGATTATCGGGGAAGGCGGCAATGGCCAAAGCGAGCATGGGGGTGCCCCCCATTGCATAGATATCTGACAAGGCATTGGCCGCCGCAATATAGCCGTAGTCGTAGGGGTCATCGACAATCGGCGGAAAGAAATCGACGGTCTGGACCAATGCCTGGCTGGCATTAATCTGGTATACCGCCGCATCATCCGCTTTGCCAAGCCCTACCAACACGTTGGGGTGACTGGGAAAGCGTAATAGCGCCATCATTTCATGCAGGGCACCCGGCCCCATTTTGGCTGCTCAGCCCGCACAACCGGCTAATTCAGTCAAGCGAATCTGGTCACGTGTATGCATGGTACTGCCCCGAAAAAGAACGTCTACGCTGATTATACATGGATTGAATTGTGATGGAGAAATTGTGCTTTCACCATGCAGTCACTCACCATGCAACAATTACATTACTCATTAGTACCGGCACCAAACGAAGTAAATTGAAACGTATCTGGCGTGGCATTAGATACGCCCAAGTGCGACAATCGTGCAATCAATTTATGATTTCAATCGTTTTACCGTTTTAGCGGAAGTGACTTTATTTATACCGTACGACGGTGCCGCTCGCACACACGCATAACCATTTATAAACTCCTTCGAGCTGTATTTTGGCGCAGGCATAGGAATTGACAAAAGGCAAACATTGACAAATGCACTACAATAATGCGAGTATATTGATGTATTTTCCAAATTTTACGCGTAAAAAGCTAAAAGGGATTGATTATGTCTTGGGCAACACTCAATTCGTTTTTTGCGAATCACATGGTAATTGGATTGCTAATTATCATCGGTACATTTTTGAACATCATACTCGGATTCGTACTGTATAAATACTTTAAATCAATCACCATTTTTATTTCTGATGCAATCGCACCAATTCCACAAATGCCATTGTCTATCCAGCGCATATGGGAAGTAATTCGGCGTCACGGGAGCTGGTTGTATCAACGACCTGTACTGGTCTATAGCGTGGTAATGCTCGCGTGGTTTGCGCCATTTTTTATTTCAAATCAGGTGCTTTTGCCATTCAGAACATTTATGTATGCCAATCTCGAACCAGCGCAACAATCAATATATACCGAAACGACATTCTTTAGTGATTACCTTTCTTTTCACATTCCAGAAGTTAACTTACAACTACAAGTACCTCGATCTGGGTGGCATGGATTATGGACGAACAGTCTCGAATTTGGACGACCAATATCCCAAGGTGGTGGGTTTAGTCCAGCGTATGTCATAACCTGGATGCTCATGGGAGTAATTCGTGATCCTTATATTTATTTCACCATATTCTTTGTGGTTTTAGGATATTTAGCGGGTTTGTTTGGAGTACTCTATGCTCATGACGTCAGTGGCAATCCTGGAGTCGGATTATTAACAGGGTTATTCCTGGCGTTCACCCCATCGTTCTTTTTTTGGAACACCTTTCCCATGTTTATTGCCGCAACAACGTGGGGTATGGCACTCTTCTACGGGTTACATCGTATCCGGCATCAACCAACATCACGTTTGTCCATCCTGCTTGTTGGATTTGCCGTCTATTCATTGGTTTACACCGCTTACCCGCAACTAATCATTCATTTCGCATATCTCTGTATTGGTTATTTTTGCTGGCAAGTTTGGCAACTTCGCACCAATTCCTCCGCACTTTGGCGCTATATTGGCGCTTGTTGTGTAGCAGTCGGATTGGGATGAATGCTCTCCCTGCCATTACTGCTCGACTTATACACCTCGACACAATTGTCGCTGTTACGCCAACAAATCACCCCAGAGTTTTTTATCAGCAACGTACCAAATATCACGACCATCGCACAATTACTCACGTCGTTATTTTCATTTGGGCTAAGCGATATCTTACAGCCGATTACCACATTCACAAAATTGCTATTCCCCATCAAATCGGGATATATCACCTTTAGTCTACTTATTTTTGTCTGTATCGGCATAAGTACACAATGGCGCCAAGCCTGGGGCTGGGTTTTATGGCTCTTGTTTGCGGTTGCGTTTAGTTTTCGCCAAGATATATTTGCCTTTGGCTACTTCTATGGCTTGCCCCAATTATCCCGTGGGGTGCTCTTTGGCGGGAGCAGTCAACAGATTCCATTGCTTATCTTGGCGTTATATGGGCTACAATGCATATTTACCAGACCACCCGCCCAAACCCGCCTTATGGCATTCGTCACCGCAGGCGCAGGGCTACAATACATTGGATTGACGATTGCGTATGCGCGGTGGCAACAAATTCCGATACAGTGGCCCTTTGTAGGCTTAGAATTATTATTCTTGGCCGGCATAACCCTCGCAATTATGCTACC